>JAYTZS010000338.1:0-9078 GCA_043741885.1 Bdellovibrio sp.
ATCATACCGAGATCACCAGCTACCAAAGCAAAAAGATAGCTCGGTTTTTTGAATGGATCTTCCCAAATTGCTTCGTGACGACCATCCGGAAGCGCCGAACTGTTCAGTCGATTTCCGTTTGAAAGTAAGATTGGATATCTCTTTTGATCGGCTTCAATTCTAACTTTGTATTTGGTCATCACATCAGGACGATCCAACATATAAGTGATTTTACGAAAGCCTTGCGGCTCACACTGAGTGCAAAAGATTTGGCTGCTCAAATACAAGCCCTCGAGGGCCGTATTTTCTTGCGGCTTTAAAATTGTTTCGATCTGAACTTCAAACTGATCGGGCACCGAATATATCGTCATCCCGTGCGCTTTCAATTCGTAACGAGGTTTTTCTCCGTTCACAAGAATTGACTGAAGTTGCAAATCTTCGCCGTCGAGGAATAGGTCTGCAGTCGAGTTCAATTTGCAATAAAACGCCCGAGATGTCACGGTGGTGAAGGTGTCAGCTAAATTGAAATCAAGTTCCAGTCGTTCAACTGAGAAATCCGGAGCTTGATAATCTTTGAGGTAAATTTTTTGCGGCTTGAGGGAAGTTTCCATTTCTGGACCTTACAGATTTTTATAAAGTACGGTCAAGCCTTTGCTGGCCGAAGCCAAGCGCGCAAGTTCGTGAATTTTTTCAGCATCCACATTCAACGATCTCAAAGCTTTCTCATGCGAAGAGACACAGGTTGGACAGCCATTGACCACACTCACAGCAAACGACATCATCTCCAAGCGTTCTTTTCCATTGAGCGGTTTTGACAAGGATTGCATGCGAAGTCCGGCTCGCTGATAACTTTCCAGTGACTCAGCTGACAAATATCCTTTGAATTTATAATAAGTGTTCAACATTCCCATAATGGCTGCTGATTCTTTAGCTTCCTGAATCTGTTCATTGGAAAGAGCGAGTCCTTTCAATTGCTGGGCGGCAAATTCATACAAGGGTTTGTTATCCAGTGAAGTCGCAATCGCAGCTAAACCTAAAAATCTTTCGGCCGGCTCTAAGGCACTGTCCTCCAAAACCTTCTTCACATTCATGATCAAATCCCGGTAAATGGAAGTCGAATGATCCATAAAGTGTTCATCTAAAAACTGATTAAAACTATCGCCGATCGACATCGCACTAGACATACTGGCTCCTAAGTGAACAAGCCAGCAGGTTCAACTGAATGAGTTGGTCCTGCTGAAAGAAAAATGAGACTCAAATGAATCAGCCTAGAGTTTTTTGACCTTTTTCCCAGTTGCATGGGCAGAGCTCATCTGTCTGAAGGGCATCCAAAGTCCGGATCACTTCTTTCACATTTCGGCCGACGCTGAGATCATTGACAGAGACCCAACGAACCAAACCGTCAGGATCGACAATATAAGTGGCGCGCAAAGGCGCTCCCACTTCTTTAGATAAGATTCCGAGCTCTGAAGTCAGAGTCTTATTGTAGTCAGCGACCATTGGAAATTTGAGATCTTTGAGATCATCGTGATTATTTCGCCAAGCCAAGTGAACAAACTCAGAATCGGCGCTGATGCCAAAAAGCTTGGCTTCGCGATCTTGGAAATCTCGGGTGTGTTTGTTGAATTCGGCAATTTCAGTTGGACAGACAAAAGTGAAATCCAACGGCCAAAAAAACATCACTGCCCAAGAGCCCTTGAAGTCAGTATTGCTGACCGAGGCAAATTCCTTGCCTTTTTCACGAGAGATACAAGCGTTCAATTTGAACTCCGGAAACTTTTCGCCAATTCCCAACATTCGCTGCGGTTGTGTTTGTAGTACATTCATCATTTTAATCCTCCTTCGGATTTTTTTGTAGATTTCATCTCTCCCTTAATTTCTCCCTTTAAGAGGAGATCAAAACCTTTGATTTTAAATTTTTGCGATAGCTTCATCGACAGTTCAATTTCGCCATGATGAACATCGAACAGTTTGCCACTTTTCTCATCTAAAAAATGAAAATGGTCTTCAATATTATCGTCATAGATAACCTTATCTGAATGTGGAAATTTAAACTCTCTTAATATTTTTGCGGAAACCAAAATTTTAAGCGAGTTGTAAACCGTCGCCAAACTGATTTTAGGCAAATTCTTCTCAGCCCAGCGGTAAACATCTTCAGCTGTCGGATGATCAGCTTCAAAAAGAACGTACCGGCAAATGCTAATTCGCTGCGACGTCGGCTGTACTCCAGCCATTTTGAGACGCGCGCCAATTTGCGCGGCGCTTAGGAAAGTGAGCTTGTTTCTTTGCAGGCAAATCCTCATTCTTTTTCTGGATTGGTTATCTTTTTAGTTATATTCTAAGCTTAGAATGATTCTAAATTTTATGGCTGTCAAGCCTTTAGCTTAAATCGTGTGGGAAATCCCTTTTCTATTTGGCAATTGCGTTGAGCGAACCACTTGGTTCAAATAAAAATGGCGCGCAGTTTTACTGGCACCATTTTTCAATTTTCGATTCTGAATCATATGAAGTCAGAATGGCTCGATCAACTGATCAATGCTGGTCAAAGAGCAAGGTCTTTATACGAGCCTAGATGCCGATTCAAATTTAATAGACTTGAGGCTTATGGAGATTGGATAGATGACCAATCTTTCAGTCAGAGATAAAACAAAGAATGTCTTTAGGAAAAACAGGCCTGATCGGTTTAATTTGAGCTGCCTCAAACGGCAGAACCAGCGACAGAAGCAGAACTCCAGCGGCACCCGGGTGGAGGACCGGTATCCACAAAGCTTTTCTTGATTGAGACAGAACGAATGGCTCTGATAGGACTACAGAGTTTGGCCGAAGTTGCGATGAAGTTATACAAGCGACTTGACGATCATGAAGAGGAAATTAGATCCCTGCCACGAGATGAGCGCCACAAACTGCGGCAAGAAATCCAGGTTCCTATTTGGAATGAATTTAAAGTTTGGGCTGATAACAATCACGGCAAAGTCCCGCCCAAGAGCAAGATCGGTGAAGCATTTAAATATTTTAGATCTGAACATCCATATTCGATTGGTTACCTGAAGGACGGCCGCCTTGAGATGGACAACGGTTTTGCAGAACGCGCGATCCGGAAATTTGCGATTGGTCGCAACAACTGGATGTTTTCTGATACCGAGGCTGGCGCGCATGCCAGTGCCCTTTCCGCGCTTTGTAGACGCGCGTTTTTTCGATTTTCCAGGCGCCGTTTGGACGGGTATTGCCGCTGCGATTTCTTGTCCAATTTCAAGCAGTTGCTGAAGTAACTCCTCAAACTGGTGTCGGTTGTTGATCCACCTCTGATGGAGCTGAAGTTTGGTCTCCGATATCGATTTTGACGTCAACTTTCCTGAAACAGGGGGGTCTTTCCGATATTCAGAAGCTCGTGCTTAAGCTCTTGAAAATTAAACCGTCACGGTACTTTCAAATAAGAAGCTGAAATTCGTATTTATACGTGCCAGCAATGCGCGGAATGCAAGATCCCAGTCTTTTTCGCCAATCATAAAATGTGTCTTCACCGATGCCGTGACCTAGGCAATATTGGCGAATCCCATTGATGACTTTTTCCAGATCAAAATGTGACCTTGCCAGAACCTCTCTTTGCTTTGCTCATGCTTTGCATTTGAAACCGCCTTTGTTTCGGAGGTCAGAATATTTCCGCCACAGAAGCACTTTTACGTTTACTCTATCTGACGTGGACGCGGTTCACTGAGAGAAATTAATAATCAACTCGCATTTTCTTTCTCTCACCTGTGGCCGATGGCTTTGTTCCGATCCCGACTCGAAAACCAAGAGTAAGAGTTTTAATGTCCAACTCGGCGTCCTTCAAAAACAAGCTCCAAGCAAGATTTAGATTCTTTATGTTGGCCGAAGAAAAGCTATAGGACGAGGACGGCTTTTCCAGATAGTGAGCGAAAGCGATGAAGGGACTCGCAATTGGCTGAAAAGAGATTCGTTGTTTACTTGCCGTGAGCCAAATGTGCTGTAAGCATTTCCCTAAATTAAAACAGTTTTCAAAATTGAATGGATCCACCTGTAGGAAATAAAGGCTATCACAAAATATCAGTCCTGGGATACTGGCCTTATGGGCCGGCACCTCTGAAAACCCGATCTTTATTAATTTCTGCAACCACTTACATTTCTTCACTAACGACAACAATTTTATATCAAAGAAGGTAATCCCGAGCTGGTCCGATGAAATTAAGTCTTCGCTCGGCCGCCTTTCTCCCGGAAAGTGAATTTCTGAAAGCATACCCTGCAAAAGGACCTCATTGGACCAGCGGACTTTCTCTAAAAGCTTTAGCGGCTTTAAAACTCTAGGATCAGCTGAAGCAAATTGTGCCATTTTCAAGTTTGAATAGGCTTTAGAAATCAATTGAATTTCATGATGAAAGTCCTCTGGAACCTTTCTCGATGAATAGATGCTTCGATCCGTTGTCCTGCTCAAAATATCATTCTGAGAAAATGAGAATCGACGACTCAGCGCTGATTTTGTAAAGGTTAATTTGACTTTAGTTTCCCAAAAAATGAGTTCTTTTTTAAACTCAGTCGAGTCAAGCTTGAAGCCGTCTCTCTCTGCTTCAATTTCCAGAGTGAGACAGAGAGAGCCTAAGCCGATGATAGTCCCTGCACCTTCGACGTCCATGATGGACGGATGCGCGGCATACCGCGGGTCAATCTCTATGGTTAAGGAAATTTTTTTTCACTTTCGTCTGCAGAAATCAACCATGGTTGAGCATTTCCTCCAGAGGGAGACCAACGTGCAATCTCCATCCAATTTTGCGCTAAGTGCCGTACTTCCTTCATTTGCTCCATGGCCCCCCTGTCAAAATTTAAGTATACTAGATTGACACAAAAGACCGAAATCGCTGTCGCTATTTGATCCAATTTGAGGCGGATATTAGAAACATGGCGGCTTATGACGTCGAAACGCCGGGTCGCTGGCTTCCGAACGAAGTGGCCTCTGGTTGATTTAAGCTTCAAATCTTTGAGATAAACCTTGAACGAAAAGGCGTTGACTCGGAAGGAACGTCAGATGAAATTGCTTGCATTTCATGGCCAAGTTTCTCGCAATTTGGGATTGAAATTTTGATGGGTTTTCAAAAAAATATGGATTTTCAAAAATATACAGATCCGACCCCCACTTCTTACGACCTGGCGAAACAGCTTCGCATTGATTACAAATCTCTCTCCATAGAGCTCATCAAAGAACTTCGTGGAAAGCTCACACAGCGAGCCTTGAGTCAAAAACTGGGGTTCTCGTTCAATCAGATCGGAAAGTGGGAAAAAGGAATCACTCAAATCAAGTGGGCGGATTTTTTATCAATGGCGCAAGCCCTCGAAGTACCAATAGAGACTTCCATTCGAAGATCATTTTGGAACCTTAAAAGCGAATTTAGCAGCATAACAACCTTGGAAGCGATTGATATCAACGTGAATTCTTTCACGGCGCCCGATCAGCAGTTTCAACTTCAAAGAAAAAAATGGATCCTAGGAGTGGTTCAGCCTGATTTGCCTGAAGTCCTGCAGCTTATTGGCACAAGAAGCGCTGTCTTATTGGGTTGGCTTTCGCAATTTGTCGACTGCTGCAAACTCGTGACGATAAAGGACCACTTCGCCGTTTTCTCTAAAATTTTAGAAACCGTGATGAAAAACCCGCTGACTGTTTACGTGAACGCCGCACTGATGCTCGAAGAATACAAGACAATGGATCAACACAGCGACAAATGGTTGGCACAACATTCAGCCTGCTCGGTCAAAGCTCTTCAACAAGTCTTAAAGTTGTTGCTCAACCATCGCCTTATTCATTTTGATGGACGAAAGTTTCACCCTTCGACTTTCGATTTTAGTTTTGCCGGGCTGAGAAGTTCCAAGATTAGATCATTGATCCATTTCTCTACAGCTTTGGCGGCGAACAGGTACCCTCTAGAGCCAGTCCTATTTGATCGTTCGCAAATAAAAAATAAATGCCAAAGCTCAATTCGGGTGGCTGCTCTTTCCCCCGCGGCCTCCGAGAAGATCTCCGAACTTCTAACTCGAATGCACTCGGAAATCGGAGATATAGTGGCTAAGGACAATCTTCCAAAAGAAAATGTCCAGGTGATATTGACACACTCTTTTTGTAGCAATTTTAATTCCCCAAGTGCCGACGATTCAGAATTGATCATCCCTGAAATTATAAAGCAAAAAATCATTTAAACCGAGCAGACTACTGATCGTTGCTGACGTAGTTTGGTTTTTCAGCAAGCGGGCATTGCCGCTGCGATTTCTTGTCCAATTTCGAGCAGTTGCTGAAGTAACTCCTCAAACTGGTGTCGGTTGTTGATCCACCTCTGATAGAGCTGAAGTTTGGTCTCCGATATCGATTTTGACGTCAACTTTCCATTCACTTTGCGATTCCAAAAATAGTACGGCGCTTGAGGCGATCGACCTTTGGCGGCGCACGCGCATTCTTTTTTTCCACACTGAAGATACGTCTCTCGGATCGTTCCGAGTATCGCCAGACCAATTAATAGTAGTTTGCCTTTGATCCGCTGAAGTCGCAGATCGTTTTCGTGACGTACGCCCGCAAACAATTACTGACGGGAACGCAAAGTTGCGACAAATTCCAGACGGTCTTTCCGATATTCAGAGGCTCGTGCTTAAGCTCTTGAAAATTAAACCGTCACGGTACTTTCAAATAAGAAGCTGAAATTCGTATTTATACGTCCAAAACCGCGGGGAGTTCTCCAATCACCGCTCAAAATCCGAGAAAATAAGAAAGACTTAGCGAATTCGAACTAGACGACTCCTTGGCCTAGCGCGTTTAAGCTGCTCGCAAACGTTCAGGGATTGGTACTGCGGACTGGAACTCAGGGTGCTTTTGATAGAAAGAATTGAGAGATTGAGAGTCATAATACTGGATTCCCCAAGGTCGAAAACCGTCATTCTTTTGGACTTCAAACTTTTGGGTTAACGCGAAAAACTTTTGGTTTACATGTTTTTGAAATTGCTCAGTCGATTGCTCGTCAACTTGTACTACGATAATTGAGTAGCTGCCGTAGACCATTTTGCCTGAACTTGGATGTAGCTGATTGACTAGTTGGCCGTACTCGGAGATGAAATCACGGATATGCTCAACGCCTCTCCATTGCAATTCTTGGTAATATGCAAATAGATCGTAGACGACGATTTTGACATTTGGATCTAAGACACTCGGCGGAGTTTCCAAGAGTTCCAAGTACTGATGAAGAAAACCTTTTGAATAATGAGAGGCCTTCAGGCTGAGAAGTCTGTCCATTTTGAGCAGTCCCAAGAGAATCGTACTTAATAGAACAGTTGCCAAAGCTCCAATAGCGATCTTAATTGATAAAGCAAGTGCTCCCGCCAACAGCCATCCCGTCATGCAGGAGCAGACCACAATCACCGAAATTAAAAGCCAGGTCTGGCGGACATTCAGGTCGAGGCGTTGAAGTTTATGGTGGATGTGTTCGCGGTCTCCATGAAATGGGCTCAAGCCAGCTTTCAGGCGGCGGATAACAGCCAAGCTCGCATCAATCTCTGCGTGTGCGAACAAAAAGAGGGGAACAAGTGCCGTCAGGAAATCCACCTGGGGCGGCTTCCAAGTCAATATTTGGGCCCCCAAAAAAAGTCCAATCAGCTGGGATCCCGAATCACCTAAATAAATTTTTGCTGGATGAAAATTAAAAACTAAAAAGCCCAGGAAGGCAATTGCAAAAACCAGCAGAGCTTGATGATCAATTTCTCCGGGAAGAAAAGCCATTGCCAGTGCGACAAACATGCCGAAACCTGGAGCCAGCCCGTCCAGTCCGTCGATCATATTGGTCATATTCATCAAGCCCACCAGATAAAACACTGTGAAGCTCAAGGCAAGCCAAACTGGAGCTCCAGCTTGAACAAAAAGATTCTGCGCGACCGGAGTTTGAACCAACCAAATTCCTACGGCAAAAATCTGCACAGGCAGTTTGATTTTAGCACTGAGTTCAACACAGTCGTCCCAGACTCCAACGATCATCACTGGCAGCAAGTAAGACAGGTGAAATAAAATAGAGTGTCCTAGTGGCAAAACAGAAAGGCCCAAAATAAAACTAATAAAAATCGCCAGACCCCCGAGCAAGGGCACGGTTTTGGTTTGGGTTCTGCGAAAACTCTTTTGAGCTGTTAGTTTGAAATTTAAAGCCAATCGACGAAGCAGGACCACCCCAAGCAAAGTAGAAAAAAAAGCCAATGAAACGGCGCAGATAAGTTGGATCATTAAGTTCTATTTCGGCTCAAAAGAAACAAAACATGATCTAAATTTAGTTTTCGTGTTAGATAGCCAGCAGTATAAAAATGCCAAACATAAAGACAAAAAAAAGACCGGCTCAAAAGCCGGCCTTTCTACCATTTTTGTAGCTCGAATTTCAGGCTCGAGCTTTAAACTCGACCTTTAAACTCGAGCTTGAGACCCGAAAAACTCAGATCTTCAACAGAACCTTAGCCTCTCTCGACCAAAGGCTTCACCTGTCGCTGAGAAGCTCCAATGTATTCGCTCAAGGGACGGATGATCCGATTGTTCGCAGCTTGCTCCATGATGTGAGCTGACCAGCCCGTGGTTCGAGCCATGACAAATATTGGCGTGAAAAAATCAATTTCAAAACCCATCATGAAATAAGCTGGACCAGCAGGAAAATCCAAATTTGGGTAAATGCGTTTTTTCTCAACCATGACTTTTTCTAAAGAGTCATACATCTGCATCCATTTCGGTTCGTTGATCACTTTCGCCATGATTTGAGCATATTTTTTCATCGTCGGAACTCTCGAGTCCCCTTTTTTATAAACTCGGTGACCGAAGCCCATCACTTTTCGTTTTGCAGCTAGCGAATCTAACATCCATTGCTCGGCTTTGTCTGGATCCGCAATCTCTTGCATCATAAGCATGACTTGCTCGTTTGCCCCGCCGTGAAGGGGCCCTTTCAAAGCACCGATTCCAGCGACAGTTGCTGAATAAATATCAGACTCAGTCGATGCCACAACTCGTGAAGTGAAAGTCGAAGCATTAAAGCTGTGCTCTGCATACAAGATCAAAGACACATCAAAAGCTTTGACCACTTCGGC
>JAYTZS010000339.1:0-22721 GCA_043741885.1 Bdellovibrio sp.
TAGTGTTGAAGAAAAATATCAGCATAGCCAGCAAGAGATTCGACTCCCTCTTGAATCCGAGCTCCGCCTGAATCATTCAAACCAATCACAGGAGCACCATTTTTAATTGCCAGATCCATGATCTTACAAATTTTATTGGCCTGAGTGCGCGACATCGATCCGCCCATAACGGTGAAATCCTGACTATAAACATAAACTAATTTACCATTGACTCGGCCATAACCTGTGACCACTCCGTCGCCAGGCATTTTGTTTTTATCCATTCCGAAATTGGTGGAGCGATGCACGACAAAACGATCCGTCTCAACGAAGCTTCCAGGATCAAGTAAAACATCTAGGCGCTCTCGAGCGGTGAGCCTTCCCCCTTGTTTGTGCCTTTCGATTCGAGCAGGTCCACCACCAGCCATGGCAGCTTCATTTCGAAGCTCCAGATTTTTTAAGCGAGCTTGAGTTGTGATTTCTTCCATTGAGACTCCCAATCCGAAATGCGAACAGCCACTTCATTGATAATTGAAGTGGCTGTTTTATCACGAAGAAATTTTGAGAGGCATCTAGAGACTATGGGACAACGCGACGGATTTCTGCCAAAGCTTTCTCCACATTCAACGTGCCGCTAGAGGAAACTTTCACCTGGTGAGTATCAACCGAAGCCAAAAGAGCCGCGCGAATTTGAGCCACCGTGGCATTCGGCTTGGCGCTCCATAAAAGAGCTGCAGCGCCTGCCACAAATGGGGTAGCCATCGAAGTTCCTGACAAAGAGCCAGATCCTGTCGTGTTCATTATCAAGGGAACGGTGGAACGAATGCTTCGGCCCGGAGCTCCGATGTGCACCAGCGACCAGCTTTTGTTGGAAAAGTCCGACAAAGTGCTGTCGATTTCCGATGAAGCAACAGTCAACTGATTGGCCACATTGAACACCGCGGGATAACTGAATTTTGAAGTCGGAATTCGGTCGAAATCATAGCCATCATTTCCGGCCGCAGTTACGAACAAAGTCGTACCTGCTACATCAACGATAGTTTCTTTAAGAAGTTGATTGCAACCATTGCCACCCCAACTGGCGTTAATCACTTTTGCGCCACGAGCTTTGGCGTATTTGATGGCCAAAATTGCACTTCCGATATCCCCACCACCATCATCATCCATAAAATTCACTGGGACCAATTGAGCTTTGGGAGCAACTCCATGCACATCGCCCTTGGTATGATCAGCTAAAATGATTCCAGAAACGTGCGAGCCATGTTCATTGTTTTCATGACCGGGGGCTGGCAGTGCGATGGTAGGTTGTGGTTGAGAGCGGAAAAAATCCCAACCATATTTGTCATCAATATAACCATTGCCGTCGTCGTCAATTCCATCTTTGCCATTGATTTCAGCCAAGTTTGGCGACAGTCGAGGTTTGATTTGTGGATGAGTGTAATCCACAGCTGCATCCACAACAGCAACGATCACTCCCTCCCCAAACACACTTTGATTCCAAGCCGATTCAGCTTTTATAGCCGAGGGACCCCAATCGACGATAGCTTCGGAACTGATCGCATTAGCAAAGTCTTCTGCAGCAGAATTGAAACTATTCGGCGAAATATTTAGAGAATTAATTTGAACGAGTGAGTTGTACTCGACCTTGCGAATTTCTTGTAGGTGAGGCAGCAAAAAGTGCCTCTCAAAGGTCGTGTCATTTTCTGAATGAATAACTTCGAAACGACCATCTTCATAGCTAACTAAAAACTGACTTTTGATGAGGCTTTCGGCCGGACAATCGAGGCCATTTTGGCTTCCAGTTTTGCTGCTAAAGACCTCAGCCACAGTTTTCTGTTTTTGGCATGCTGAGAACAGAATAAATAACGAGACGAGAGCGATCCTTCGCACTTCCATGTCAACTCCGGCGCCATCATGGCTTCATCATGAAGACCACGTTTAGCAACTGCACCGGTTAGCTCTTCGGATCCTTTTCAAAAAAGGTGAAGTCGAGACGAAACTCGACCTTCATCTGGCTTATCTCAAGTGGCTGTTATTAGTGAAGTTAAACAAAACTAGGAAAAGAAAGATTCTACATCGGGAGATTTTGAATAAACTCTGTGAGAACTCCAGCAAAATATTTCTCGACTCGACGAGCGGTTTCAGTGACTTCCGTGTGAGTAAGCTTGTGAGCTGAAATTCCTGCTGCCATATTGGTGATGCAGGACAACGCTGCAACTCGCAAACCTAAGTGATTGGCGGCAATAGATTCCGGAACGGTACTCATTCCAACTGCCGAACAGCCAATCATTTTCAAGTAGCGAACTTCTGCTGGAGTCTCATAAGTTGGACCGCTTACACCGGCGTAGATTCCGCGATGAAAAGAAATCTTTCGAGCTGCGAAAACCTTTTCAAGTTCACTAATCAGTTTGCGATCGTAAGCTTCCGTCATGTCGGGAAATCTAGGACCCAATTCTTTCATGTTCGGGCCCATCAATGGATTGTTTCCAGTCAAGTTGATATGATCATCGATGATCATGAAATCACCGGCCTTCATTCGGTCGTCCAATCCACCCGCTGAATTTGTTAGAATCAAAATTTGAATTCCAAGAAGTGCCATCACTCGAGTCGGAAAAACTACTGTATCCATCGTATGACCTTCATAATAATGAAGTCGGCCTTGCAAAGCGACAATCGGTTTGGAACCACAATGTCCAAAGACCAAGTTGCCCTGATGACCTTCGACAGAGGTGGAACCAAAATAAGGAATGTCTTGAAAAGGAATTGTCACCTCCACTTGCAGATCACGAGCAAAGGCACCCAAACCAGAGCCCAAAATAATTCCAACTTCTGGCTTCAGACGAGTTTTAGATTTGAGGAAAGTAACTGTTTCTTGGAGACGAGAATTTAAATCCATGCACTCATTTTCACAACGCCGCGGCGAATGTCACGATTTTTGTTGAAACTCTCCTCGAAGTTGCAATGCTTCGATCACATAAGGAGATTCACCATGCTTCGAAAACCAATTCTCGGATTCTTGATCGCTTTGAGTGCTATTTTTGGAACTTCACTGAGCTGGGCTCAACCTCACGTAGAACTACAAGCCGAACCAAAAACCGAACCACAGTACAAACAGCCAGCGGCTCCTCCACCTTTAGCACCAGTGACTCACCATCCTCCGCCGCCAGGATTATCTCCGCGACCAGAATATTTTTTCGATTGGGGCCGTGGAAATGACGGCACTGGATATTGTTTCGAATTCGACTCTGCCGGATACGTGATGAACCAAGGTCGACCGGTGCCCGAGAACCGCTGTGAAGCTATTGTTCCGACTCACTTCGAGTGGGGGCAAGCAACCAATGGATTCGGATACTGCTTTCAGTTCACACCCAGTCATTTAGTTTTGTGGCAGGGTCGTCCGGTCAATAATCAGCAGTGTGAATACACTCAGCCATCGTTTTACTCCTGGGGGCGCGCTAATAATGGCGGAGTTTATTGCTTCCAGTTTTCACCAACAGGTCTTGTTCTCAATGACGGTCAAGCAGTTCCACCTCAGTTTTGTCATTGATTTTCCGCTAGTTTAATATTTTCAAAATCAGAGGCTGCGGCAGAACCGGAGCCTCTAGTTCCACTGACGAAATTTGTAAAGTTGTGTATAAAAAATTTTCTACTGACTTCAAGAGCACCATATCAGCACCGTACACTGTGAAAACAGGTTCTCCTTTTTGAACAAGATCTCCAACTTTGCAATGAAACTCAATTCCCGCCGTCGGCTCAATCACATCTGTTGTTTTTGATCGACCTGCCTTCAATTGAATGCCTGCCACTCCAATTGCCTCAGTATCCATGCTCCTCACAAAGCCGTCCTCTCGAGCTAAAATATCAAATTTATTTTTAGGTTTTGGTAATTCCGAAAGCTGTCCCGCATGCAAACGACAAAGTTCTTGAAATTTTTCAAAAGCTCTTCCCGATCCCAGAGACACTTGGGCCAAATGGTACGCAGACTCGATTGAATCAGCTCCGCCGCCCATAAAAATCATCTGCGCTGAGAGCTGCAAAGAAAGTTCACGAGTGTCCTCGTACATGTCCTTGCCATTCCTGCCGATGAAGGTGAGATTTTTTAGAACAGCAACAGACTCTTCGACTTCCAAAGAATTACCAGCAAATCGTCCCAAAGGCTGATCCATATTGGTGATGAGAGCTGCAACTTTCTTTTTGGCTCCTTTGGCTATAGCCATTAGCCGCAAAGCTAGCTTCTCCGCATCTTTTGGATTTTTCATGAAAGCTCCGGAGCCGAATTTCACGTCCAAAACTAACCCATCAATACCTTCGGCCAATTTTTTTGACATAATACTGGCACAGATCAGTGGAAGGCTATCGACGGTCGCAGTCACATCTCGAAGAGCGTACATTTTTTTATCAGCCGGGCAGATCTCAGAGGTTTGACCAATAAAACAAATCCGATGACGTCCGATGGAACTGATAAATTGTTCGATTGTAAACTGAGTGTTGAATCCAGGAATGCTCTCCAGTTTATCTAAGGTCCCACCGGTGTGTCCCAGGCCACGCCCTGAAATCATCGGCACAGCCAAACCCACAGCTGCCACGATTGGGCCCAAAATCAAACTGGTCTTATCGCCCACGCCACCAGTGCTGTGTTTGTCGACTTTGAAATACGGCACTGAGTTGAAATTGATGACGATTCCCGAATGCAACATCGACTTTGTCAGCGCCGTTGTTTCAGCCTCATTCATACCTTGAAAATAAATCGCCATGAGAAGAGCTGACATTTGGTAATCAGGAATATCGCCTTTTGTGTAAGCTAAAACAAATTCTGCAATTTCATTATCTTCCAGAGCCTGGCCATTTCTCTTTTTTTTGATAATTTCAGCTGGCAGTAAATGCATCAGTAACCGCCTTTGATTTCTTGGCCCGAAACCAACTCGACTCCAGAGCTGGTTCCAATCCGCGTCGCTCCAGCTTGAATTAAAACCAAAGCTTGATCTCTGGTTTTTACTCCTCCGCTAGCTTTGATTCCTATTTCAGGCCCTACACTGGAGCGCATGAGCTGAATATCAGCGAGCGTCGCACCACCGCCTTGAAAACCAGTCGAAGTCTTCACGAAACGAGCGCCAGCCTCAACACTGAGTTTGCAAGCCGCATGTTTTTCTTCTTGTGTTAAAAGAGATGTTTCAAGAATCACTTTAACCAGCGCTCCAGTTGAAGCCCTCACAACGACTTGAATATCTTCTTGAACATATTTCCAATTTTTGTCTTTCAGGCGGCCAATTGAAATAACCATATCAATCTCCTGCGCGCCTAAGCGAACCGACTCTTGCGCCTCAAAGGCTTTTGCTGAGGTAAGGCAAGCTCCCAGGGGAAAGCCAACAACCGCAACCGGGCAAATTCCGGATCCCTTCAGTTCTTGAGACACCAGTTCCATCCACGAAGAGTTCACGCAAACACCGAAAAACTGGTGCTGTTTGGCTTGGGCGCAGAGCTGCCGAATCTGAGCTTCTGCCGCATCGGATTTCAATAGTGTTTGCTCAATAAAAGTGGCGAGCATTTGATCTTGCACCCATTCCCCCCGTGTGATGAACTGTGCGGACAATGACCTACCATATTTTTGTTTCAGGACGAGTGCAAGCAGTGGGGTATCGGCGGTTCGCACAAAAAAAGGCCGAGTCTCTCTCATTGGTCGGGTGGATCCGGAACCTTTTGGAAGGGCAAGTAGAAATTATCGCTTTTGGCGCTGCTAAAGATCTAGATCAGTATTGTGATCTTTTACGCCAAGGTCCCTCGTTTGCACAAGTTAGAGAAGTTGTCGTGAAAAAGTTAGAAGGCGAACTGGAGTCTGGAATGCACATCAATCCGGGACATTTTGAGATTCGACCAGATCTGGAGATGAAATGAAGTTGCGAAAAACAGTTGTGATTTTTGTCAGTGTGCTTCTATTGTCAGAAATTTCACTCGCGCAAACTTCCACAGGCATCATTGGCTTTCGCAGAGGGCTCGCAACCGTTATGCTGACAGGATTGGGTGGCGCGATCCTAGGTCTCAGCACTTTGAGCTTTTACGGCGAACCTCAAGATCACATTGGCAACATTTGGACAGGCTTGGCTTTGGGAGCTTTGGGCGGAGCCGGATACATTCTTTCGTCAGAGAGCCTACCTAAAAATCAGAACAATGTGTTCAATTCAGAGGAGCAAAAGTCCTTGGCGCCTGGTCAGAACTTGGCTCGCCATAAAGCAATCCCACTTTTCAAGTACGATTGGACTTTCTAAAAATGGATATGGTTTATTCTCAGACAGGATATGCAGTTGGATGGTTCACTTTAGCTCTGCTGAATGCAGGACTTGCCCAATCAAAAGATAAAAGTGGATTATTGTGGTTTTTGATTTCTCTCTTTTTTGGACCACTAGCAACTTTTTCTCTAGTGGCCTTCTTCTCTAGTCGTAAATTCTAGTCGTAAAGAAAAATTAACACGTTCAAATTTTTAGCTAGCTTTTTCAGTTTCGGTCGGTGACTCATCCGAATCCTTACCAAGAAAAGACATAGCATCTGCTTTGTGTATCAATCCTTTTTTCAAAAGATCTTCCACATACTTTTTAAATAAAACCATTCCCCACTTTTGACCTGTTTGAATTTGTGAGGCCACTTGGTGAATTTTATTTTCTCGAATCAGATTGGAGACAGCCTTCGTACAGCGTAAAATTTCATATGCTGCAATCCGACCCTTGCCATCTTTTCGAGAGAAAAGCGACTGTGCTACGACTCCGCGTAGGGACTCGGCCAGCATGGTTCGAATCTGTCCCTGTTGTCCTTCAGGAAAAACATCGACGATCCGATCGATCGTTTTGGCAGCCGAATTCGTATGCAAAGTTCCAAATACCAAATGTCCGGTTTCGGCAGCCGTCAAAGCGAGAGAAATAGTTTCAAGATCCCGCAACTCTCCAACAAGTATGATATCTGGGTCTTCTCGAAGGGCAGCTTTCAGAGCATTGGCAAACGATTTCGTGTGAGTGCCAACTTCGCGCTGATTGATCAACGACTTAATATTGTGATGCACGAATTCGATTGGATCCTCAACTGTCAAAATATGCGAATCTTTAGTCATGTTGATATGATGAATAAGTGAAGCCAACGTGGTTGACTTGCCAGAGCCGGTTGGGCCAGTGACGAGGATCAAGCCTTTGTCACAGTCAATCATATCCATCAGTGCCGGCGGCAAATTCAACTCAGCCGGAGTCTTGATTTTTTCTGGAATCACTCGAAAAACTGCGGCGAGCCCTTTTCGTTGCATAAACACATTGCAACGGAAGCGGCCTATCTCAGGAATCGTGTGAGCCAGATCGAGTTCCCACTTTTCGATAAACATCTTCTTTTGCTTTTCAGACAAAATCTCAAAGACCAGGCCTTGAACATCCTGATTGGACAAGTCGCGATAATTCATTGGAATCATCACTCCATGAATCCTTAAAAAAGGCGGAGCTCCACTTGCTAAGTGCAAGTCAGAAGCATTTTGCTCAATCATCACTTTGAAAAGTTCATCAATAGCTGCCATGCTCTCGTGTCGGCAAATCCACATCTTTTCTAGAGGAAAAGCAGTTTTTTAGTGGCAAGTTTAATGCAAGAAAAACCAACCTGACGCATCTATTCTGACTTAGGTCTGGACAATTTCTGTGCTAAGGTCGCCCTCATTATGTCAGCAGAAATTCTTATCAACGTTCGACCCCAAGAAACCAGAGTCGCCTATATCGAAGGCGGAGTTCTTGCCGATTTTAAAATCGAGCGCAAAACCTCTCCGACTTTGGTCGGATCAGTTAACAGAGGGAAAGTCATCCGAGTTCTGCCAGGAATGCAGGCCGCTTTCGTCGACATTGGCCTTGAAAAAGCAGCATTTCTTTATGTCGGAGACATTCGGGCGGACCTTGATGAAAGCTTTGCTGACCCCGATCGTGACGGTCCTTTGATTGGTGAAGACGAAGAGCCCCTTGTGACAACTCCAAAAACCCCGATCCAAGATTTACTGACAGAAGGTCAATCGATCTTGGTTCAAGTGGCCAAAGATCCGATTGGCACCAAAGGCGCCAGACTGACCACTCACATCAGCTTACCAGGCCGCTTCATCGTTTATTTGCCGACCGTCCGCCACCTCGGGATCTCTCGTCGAATTGAATCCGAATCTGAGCTAGACCGGCTAAAGAGCCTTGTTACCAAAGTCAATCCGGCCGGCGGGGTGATCGTACGAACTGCTGGAGAGGGTGCCTCCGAAGAATCTCTCAAAAATGACATCGAATATCTCGACCGATTGAGCAAAGAAATTTTCAAAAATTACGAAAAGAAAAAGAGCACAGGCTTGATCCATCAAGAAATTGATGTCGAGCTCAGAGCGCTTCGAGATCTGATGAATGAAGATGTGATCAGCGTCTGGGTCGATGACTACGAAGTTCACAAGCGAGTCACCAAATTTGTCGCTCAACTGATGCCCAAGTACAAACAGAACATCGTCTACTACGAAGAAAAAAAGCCGCTTTTTGATCTCTATGATATTGATCTAGAGATCTCTCGGTCAATGGATCGAAAAATTTGGCTCAAGTCTGGCGGTTACATCGTCATCGATGAGGCCGAAGCCCTCGTCGTCGTCGACGTCAACACCGGAAAATATGTCGGTAAACGAGATTTAGAAGACACGATCCTTAAAACCAACCTCGAGGCCGTTAGAGAAATTGCCCATCAGCTGCGCATTCGAAACTGCGGTGGCATCATCATCATCGATTTCATCGACATGGAAAAAGACACAAACAAAGAAAAAGTAATGAGCATGTTGGGCGATGAGCTGCAAAAAGACAGGGCGCGCACCAACATTATCTCTATGTCAGCGCTAGGCTTAGTTGAAATGACGCGAAAAAGAATTCGCCCTAGCTTGATTAAGACTCTCTGCGAGCCCTGCAGTTACTGCGAGGGACGGGGCTATATTAAGCGAAAATCTACCATCGCTAACGAGATTTTCAGAGAACTTGAGCGCGACTTGCCGCAGTTTTCAAACAACAAAAAAGCCAGTATCGTTATTCACACTCATCAAGAAGTCGTCGATTGGATTTATGAAGTGGAAGGCGAGACTCTCGCTTTCATTGAACAAAAAATCAGTCGATCTGTTGCTTTTAAGATCGAGCCCACCTATCATATCGAGCAGTACGAGATCTTCATTTTATAAAAAGACAATAATTTCAGCGATTTAAGTCTGAAAAAAATGAGTTGATCAATCTGTTAATAGCTAGATCTTCTGAATTCATAAAATTCAAAGGGTCGTTGTTGACATTGAGCGTGCTGGGTGGCATCTAGAGGAACTTCGTTTGTCCAGTTTTGGAGGTCAAAAATGTACGCCATTATTCAATCCGGCGGTAAGCAATACAGAGTTCAACCCGGTGATGTGATCCGTGTTGAAAAGCTGGATAATGCTCTTGGTTCTGAATTCAATTTCACAGAAGTTTTAATGGTGGGCGGTGACGCTTCAGCTGTTGGATCTCCTTTGGTTCCTGATGCTCTAGTTACAGTTGTTGTAACCAAGCAGACCAAAGATCGTAAAATCATTATTTTCAAAAAGAAGCGCCGTCAGGGATACCGACGATTCGGAACTCATCGCCAACCTTTCACAGAGCTTTTCGTTAAAGCGATCTCTTTGAACGGCAAATCGATGAAAGCTGACAGCGATGCAAAAATCATCGACGTTGATCAGTCCCGTTTGGACCGCATTACTTCTAAGCAAGAAGCCAAAGTTGCAGACCGCCAAAGCAAAGTTGGGAACAAAGGTGCAGTTTCTGAAACAAAGTCAGCTAAGCCAGCCAAAAAAGTAGCCGCAAAAAAGGCAGCTCCCAAAAAGGCCGCCGGAGCAAAGTCAGCAACGACCAAGACAGTCAAGAAAACAGCAGCAAAGAAAACAAGTAAAAAAGCTTAAGCTTTCAAGTTAATGGGGTGAGATTATGGCAAGTAAAAAGGCCGGCGGTTCGACAAAGAACGGACGCGATTCACAAAGTAAAAGACTAGGTGTGAAACGTTTTGGTGGCGAACATGTTTTGCCAGGCACAATCATCGTTCGCCAGCGTGGAACTAAGTTCCATGTTGGTAACAATGTGAAAATGGGCCGTGATCATACAATTTATTCTGTACTTGACGGTTTGGTTAAATTCGAGCGTTACACCAAAGAGAAATTTAAAATCAGCGTTTATCCAAAGTCTGCTTAGGGTCCGGTCCGGACATCGATCTATTTTTAGGATTGATTGGAAATGGATCCCGCAGTTTTTGATCAATAAGAAAAGGAGCCCTTTCGGCTCCTTTTCTTATTGATGGTTAGAAAAATTTCTTAAATAAAAACAAAGATCAAATATATAAAAGACATTGAATAAAAGAGAGCTATAAGAAGCTTTCGAAAAACTTTATGTCTGAAGGATAGTCAGATTGTCTGACTGAAAAATTATGAAATTTATTGATGAAGTGCCCATTGTAATAGCATCTGGAAAAGGCGGCCAAGGCTGCGTAAGCTTTCGACGAGAAGCCATGACTCCAAGAGGAGGACCTGACGGTGGAGACGGTGGCAAAGGCGGCGATGTTATTTTGAAAGTTGCCAAAGATTTGAACTCTCTAGTCGATTTCCGACGTAATCGAAAATATATTGCCAGCAGTGGAGGGCAGGGGTCCGGTGCTAACCGCACTGGGGCCAACGGTGAAGACCTGATTCTTCATGTGCCAGCTGGAACGATCGTGCGAAATTTAGAAGGTGAAATTCTTGTCGATATGACAGACATCACTGAGTACATTTTTCTTCGTGGCGGTCGCGGCGGAAAAGGAAATTGGTTTTTCAAAACGAGCATCAATCAAGCTCCCGAACACGCACAGCCAGGCGAAGCGGGAACTTTGATCGAAGTTATGCTTGAATTGAAATTGATCGCAGACGTTGGAATCATTGGATTCCCAAATGCCGGAAAATCCACCTTGATTTCCCGAATCTCTGCTGCAAAGCCAAAGATTGCGGATTATCCGTTTACCACTCTCACTCCGAATCTCGGAGTGGTGAAAGCCGGTGAGTTTCGCACTTTCGTTGTCGCTGATATTCCCGGTCTTGTGAAAGGCGCTCACCTCGGGGTAGGTCTTGGAATCCAGTTTCTAAAGCACATCGAGCGCACTCGGTTGTTTATTCATTTGGTTGATATTTCTGGCATGTCGTCGGTCGACCCGCTACAGGAATATTTAGAGATCAATAACGAATTGAAAATGTACGATGAATCTAATCAAGGAAAAGAAGGTTTTTTCCCTTTAACCGACCGGCCGCAGTTGGTAGTGCTCAATAAAATTGATACTCTTGCTCCAGATGTGCTTGAGCGCATGAAAATTAAATTTACTAAAGAGCTGGGCTTTGAACCCCTGATGATTTCTGCTGTCACTGGAAAGAACACTGAGAATCTGATATTCGAAGTAGGGAAACACCTCTTCGAAGACAAAGAAAACGCTTAGAAAAGGATATTAAAATGAGAGTTGGAATTTTCGGTGGAAGCTTCAATCCACCACACATGGGACACCTGACAAGTCTTCAAACGGTTGCAAAAAAAGCAGGCCTCGGCCAAATCAGAGTCATCCCAGCCTCCCAGAGCCCACTCAAAATTCCGATCGAAGGCCCAACTCCAGACCAAAGATTAGAAATGACAAAAATGGCACTCAACGGATGGGGTGAGCAATTTGTTATAGATGATCAGGAAATCAAGCGCGGGGGGGCTTCATACACCATTGATACAATTAAAAATCTGCGAAAAACAATTGAAGCCGAAGATCTCTACCTGATTATAGGAATGGACAAGTTAGAAGAATTGTCTCAGTGGAAAAACCATGACGAGATCATTCAGCAAGCAAATTTGATTGTCACATCACGGCCGGGTTTCAATTTTCCTCAATCCCAAGATGAACTCCCAGGCATTTTAAAAAAACAAGTAGCAGAGTTTGATTTTAATTTTATTGAACTTAAGACGGGTCGAAATGTTCAATTTATTCGTTTGGAAGATGTTCCTACCTCTTCCACAGAGCTGAGAAAAGCGATTCGGTTGGGAAGAAATGTTTCAAAATTTCTTCCACTGGGTCTCGAAGGTTATCTAAAAGAAAATGAGATTTACAAAAATCCAGGAAACCGGATCAAGGATTTTGAGAATTTCACTCAGTTTTGTGCCAATGTTCTCTTTTCTCGCAAAGGAATCATGGTTCGTGGGTTTGATTTGCGCTCTATGTCCGCACCTTCCGAGTTTACTTTGGTTGCTTCGGGGACCAGCACTCGGCATGCATCTTCGCTTGGTGAAAACCTGATGCGAGCCGTAAAAGAAGAGTACAATATCTTTCCTCAAAGTGTTGAGGGTGCCGATGAAGGACGGTGGGTGGTGATTGATTATGGATCACTCATCGTTCATGTCTTTTACGATTATGTCCGACAAGAATACTCTCTCGAAAGTTTGTGGAAAACAGCCAAGGATATGGGCCTCAAAGATCCAGATGAGCTGAAAGTTTCGAATCAAACAAAATAGTCTGACATCTTTATGAAATTTATTTTAGTTACATGTGTCTCAGCTTCTGAGAATTGGTCGCAAGAAGCTGCGGCCCTTTACAGCAAGAAAATAAGCCACTTCGTTTCATTTGAGATTAAACAGCTGAAAATCAAAAAATCGAGTCGTACGGAGCGGGAGTACAAACTCAAATCGGATTCCGATGCTTTGCTATTGGAAATCCTAACTGATGATTTTGTGGTCTTGTTTGATGAACGAGGGGAATGCCCCGATTCTCATGCATTCTCCGAGAAAATGAATAAAGTTTTTCTATCTGGTAAAAAACGGTGTTTGTTTTTAATCGGTGGTGCTTACGGGGTTGACGAGCGCATCCGTTCAAGGGCCAATCTCAAAATAAGTTTTTCGAAATTGGTGTTTAATCATTTGGTCGCTCAGACAGTGGCGCTTGAGCAGATATATCGCGGCTTTACTTTACTTAAAAACATTCCCTATCATAACGATTGATTCCGACTTCCGAACCAAGACTAGCTTTGATAATGCTCTAGAATTGACGGCCGTGGTCCCGTATTTGGAGCTATAAACAAGATGCTGAAAAACTATCGACTTCATTCTCAACAGGCCTTCCTTTGGATTCATGAAAAAATGCGGGTGTGCCTTCATTGCGGAGCGTATGAATGCAATTCCTCGCAGTTCTGTCGCATTTGTGAATCTCGTCTTTGGCAAGCTCACTCGAACAATCATTTTTTTCAGACGGGAAAATTAGAGCTTCCTGGAACATCGGTATTTGAGTGGCATCCGGATCAGGACCGCCGGGTTTCTAAATTGATGATGACTCTGAAAGGTGGGCGCCTAGCTTCGGCCTACGATTATTATGCAGAAAAGCTAATTAGACGCTCCAAGCCGATCAACCTTCAAGACTCAATTCTTGTTCCGTGCCCATCCAAAAAGGGTCGCCGGCACTCGCAAGCACTGGCAGATTCGTTTTCACGGCTTTTGGGATTGCCAGTGTGTGATATTCTTCGTCCAACTTCAGAAACGTCTCAAAAAGAAAGATTGAAAAGTGACCGACAAAAACTCTCGTTCACCCTCTCAGCTTCGGTCCCTCAGAAGCATGTAATTTTTATCGACGACATCGTAACCACGGGCGCAACTGCCGATGCGGCTGCAAGTGTGTTGATGTGCCGGTCCGGTTTCGAGGTGTGGTGTTTAGCACAGCGACGACAGCTTGCGACAGGACTGGGACTTTGATATAACCTTGGGACAAAATCGAACAATCAGGGTGACCATTGATCCAAGTGCTTTTTCTTACATTAGCGATGTCTTATGCAGGTGCTCCCAAAAAGACAGTGGCATTGGCAGTTCCGAATGTTTTATTGAAAGAGGCGACCATAAAGTATCGCAACTCTAAACTAGTTGAAATTCCTTTACAAAAAACTGTGAAGTCCGACCTTACCGGGAAAGAAACAAAATACTCAGGCACAATTTTTCTGTCTTCGGGCTTGTTTCGAATGGAGAACAAAGAGCCTGACAAATCTCTTTTGGTCTTTGATGGTTCGACTGTCTGGAGTGAACAAGCCGCCTCTGCTGATTTTCCAGGGCCTCCCCAAGTGACGAAAGCAAAATTAGATAAAAACGGCAAAGCTCAGGTGCTGTTTGCAACTTTGCTGACCAAAGACCCGGTAACCAAGCATTTTAAAATCCTGAAGGAAACATTGCCTGGAGACTTTGCTGTTTATGAAGCGTCTCCGTTGAGCAAAGAGATCAATGTTAAGCTGCTGACAATAAAAATTTCAAAAAAGACCAAGTATGTGACCGAAATTTCATATCAAGATGACATTGGAAATCTGACAACAATGAAGTTGGGCGAGCCTATCTTTAAAAAAAGCTTCGATAAAAAACTGTTTCATTACATGCCTCCAAAAGGCGCCCCGGTGACTGAATTATGAAATCTCTCAATGAAATTCAAAAGAAAAAAGTCCATTTTATCAGTCTCGGCTGTCCGAAAAATTTAGTCGATAGCGAGATCATGGCTGGAACATTGATCCAAGACGGTTACACCGTTGTATCCGAGGCAGAAGGTGCCGACACGGTTATTGTCAACACTTGCGGATTTATCGAAGATAGTAAAAAAGAATCTATTCAGCGAATTCTGGATATGGCTCAACTGAAAGATCAAGGTCATGTGAAACGGGTGGTGGTAGCCGGTTGTCTGACTCAGCGCTACAAAGAGGAGCTGGTATCGGGGCTTCCTGAAGCAGATCTATTTGTTGGCTCCGGTGAATTTCAAAATATTGGAAGGATTCTAAAAAACCACGATCAAGGTGAAGCTAAAAAAACATTCTTCAATCTCCCGACATATTTACAAGAATCAACAACTCCCCGAGTGAATTCTCAACCCAAACATCGAGCCTATTTAAAGATTTCCGAAGGTTGTCTTAAGCGATGCGCTTTTTGTGCGATTCCTTTGATTCGCGGAAATCTTCAATCGCGAACTTTAGAAAATGTGGTGAATGAAGCAAAACTTTTAGTCGCCGGTGGCGTAAAAGAGCTTTTGATCATCAGTCATGACTTTACTGATTATGGTTGGGACTTGAGACGAAAAAATCCACAAGCCACTGAAAGTCCATTTGAATTGATGAAAGCTCTTTCGCAAGTCGACGGAGTTCAATGGATCAGAATGCTTTATCTATATCCGGACGGCATCACATCAGAAATGATTCAGTTGATGAAAGAAACTCCCAAATTGGTGAAGTATTTCGACATGCCTCTTCAGCACATCAACAACGACGTTCTAAAAAAAATGAACCGCAAGATGACTCGAGCTGAGATTGAAGCAGTCCTTGCAAACATTCGACGAGAAATTCCTGAGGCAGTTATTCGGACTCAATTTATTGTCGGTTTCCCAGGTGAAACCGAGGAGCAGTTTGAGGAGCTCCTGCAATTTATATCCGAGCAAAAATTTGATCGAGTTGGATGTTTTCAGTACTCACCAGAAGAAAGCACGGCTGGCGGAAAAATGGATGGTCAACTGGATGAGGAAATTAAGCAGCGGCGTTACAAGGCTTTGATGGAAGTGCAGCAGAACATTTCTCGAGACAAGAATCGTGCCTTTATTGGGCAGACAGTCGAAGTTTTAGTTGAAGGCTTCAGCGAAGAAACCGAACTGCTTTTGCAAGGGCGGACCTCACAGCAAGCTCCGGATATTGACGGAGTGGTGTTAATCAATGATGGTCAAGCTCAAGTGGGTGATTTCGTGAAAGTACGCATCACGGACAGCATGGAGTACGATCTCATTGGAGAAATTGTTTGAAGTCCCTCGCAATCTTTCAAGTGGCAACTTACGGAGCTGCGCTTGAAGCTGCTAACTTGGTGACTGGACGTATGGAGCTGGTCTTACGAGAGATCATTCCCTTTGGAATTTACACTCAGATATTGGTTGAGGGCTCTTCGAAAGAACTCAACTCTTTTCGTAAAGTCCTTCGCACAGCAGACATTCAGAAGTCTGTCATCATCGCCAATCCCGATCCAAGGCTATTGAAAGCCTATTACCATTTAGAAAATCAAAAAATTCAGACTTATTTGTTGTGTCTAGAAAACGAATTCGCAGGTTACCTTCTAGAATGGGGGCAGCTTTTGCTTGAAACTAAAAATCTTCAGATTGTAGAGTTTCGACAACCGCGATTTCCAAACTCCTTGGCCGCACTAGTTTTAACTGGGTCAGATATAAGCTTGATCCAAGCTGAAATGGACAGCATGGAGCGAGCTAAAATCAAAGTGAGCTTTGTTGAAGAACCATCCGTTCAGTTGAGAAGTTATTTCGAAATCGAAGTCAGTCCCTAACCGCCACATTTTTCAACAGCGGATTCGAACTTTTTCAGCCAATCTTCAATTTTCATTGTACGTAAAGTATTTGTAGCTTTACGCAAAGCAGGCAGCGATTTTTTATCTAGACTGCAAGCCTTCTGAAAAGCTTCGAGGGCCTCGGCATATTTCTGAATTTCCACAGCGGAGGCTCCTAGACCTTTCCATGCGACTGTTGATGTAGGCTCAGCAACCGTCGCATGGCGGTAAAAGCTATAAGCACCAATGTAGTTTTTTTTCTCTTCTAAATGCAGGGCATAAGTCAATTGAGCCAGTTCGGATTTCGGGAAATCCTCTGCTGCTTTTTTTAAATTGAAATTGGCCTTCTCTGGTTCACCTGAATCTCTATAGGTGATACCAAGATAAACATAATTTTTAGGCTCCTTGGGATCTTTTTGAATTCCAAGCTGGCAATAGCGAAGGGACAATTCAAACAAGACATCTAAAGTTGTCAGCTCACAAAGTGGCGTGATGTATTCAGATTTTTCACCAAATTTTTCAACGAGGTCTTGGTAAAGAATTCGCAACTCATACTTATTTTTCCGTTTTTCATAAACTGCAATCATCAGTTTATAAGCGGGAAGATAATGAGTATTCATTTCTAAAGCTTCTTTTAAAGTCGCCAAAGCTTCTTTTTCTCGGCCTAAACTGAGCTGTTCACGGCCAATCGCAGTTTTCGCTTCAAAGTCTTTCGGGTTGGTTGCTAAGCAAGCGGTATAAGTCTTAATAGCAGCTTCGGGTTTCTTCAGCCCGCTATAAGCATTCGCTAAATCAATTAAACCATGCCGATCCAGTTTTTCAACTTCGGGAGATAGCAGCCTGACAACTTTATCGAACTCTTTTTTCTGAAGTGCCGAATCTGCCTGAGGTAAGTCTATAGCCCAGCAGACCCTGGGGGCATGGCCAAAGTCTAAGAATGAGACACTGAAGGCTGTGAGAGCAAGACCTAGTCCTAAAAGAGCCTGTTTCATATGCTACAGTATGAATGAGATGAAGCCGTTAGAAAAACAAAAAGCTCAAAATCAGATCCTCAAAAGACGAAAGGCTCAGTCGGGGCAAGCCGTCGTTGAAACTATTTTACTGATCGCAATCGGCGTTGTTCTCATTCTAGGTTTAATGAAAGAATTCTATCAGCCCTTTGGGACCTGGGTAAAAACCTACATGACAAGCTATCTTGAATGTCTTCTTGATGTGGGAGAACTTCCCACACTTGGCTCTGCTTCGGTGACCTCTGTTTGTGTCGAGCAGTTTAAGGCTTTCAAAAAAGGCGCGCCGTATATCTCATCCGCCAGCTCGGGCGGATCCAGCGGTGGTTCTGCAGGTGGTGCAGGCGCAGGAGCAGGAGCAGGAGACGCAAAGCCAAGAGGCGGCCCGAATTCGAATAAGGCCTCAGCTTCACGTGGCTCGGACTCGGCCGCAGATGGGCGATCCCATTCGGCAGGAGACGGAACTGTCAGCGGTGGGCTGAATGGACAGGCAAATGCCTCACGAAGACGCGGATTCGGAGAGTTCGATGGCAATAAGAAATCAGATGTTTCAGAAGAAAGTGCAAACCTCAGCGAGGCCGAAAAGGAAAAGAGGGCGAACCGAGGCGGTACTCGGTCCTTCTCTCTCGGAAGCAATGCCGGCGGAGATTCCACGCCAATATCTCAATTTAGTGAAAGGACGGCATCCAGCGAGAGTAAGAAGAAAACATCAGTTAATTTTTCGATTTCATCTACAGAAGACGAAAGAACCAGCTCGCTTTCATCTAAAAAATTCATCATGACTAATAATCCGAGGAAATTGGCCTCGGAAACGACGGATTTTCAGTGGGGCATTGCAGATTATTTGAAGTACGCAGTAATTTTAGCAATTGTTTTAGCGACGATTCTTTTTTTAGGCGGCCAGATCGCACAGATTTCCAAGAGCATGGAGAAAAAATGATTCTGTACAGCAAAAGTGAGAAGAAAATTGTACATGCTTCCGTGATGATTTTACTTTCTTCCAAAGAACTTCTTGATACTTAAAAACGAATGAATCATAGAAGGTCTCCCTATTGAAAGAGAGACTCATGGACATTGTCCAACTGAATCAAAAAAGAATATTTAGTCGCTTGGAGGCCACTGATCTCTTGCCGGTGATTTATCGAATTACCGAGACTGCTCAAAAAGAAGTCAAGCATCTCATCAACCGAATGGAGGCGATCAAACTGATGAGCCCCTCCCGAGCTTCTGAAATTGAATCAGAAATCAATGTAACAGTAGAGCGCTGGCAGCAAAAAATCTCTAAACTAGGGGCAAAGCCAAAAGGTCTTTGGCTTGCTGACTTTGATAACGGTGAAGGGTATTATTGCTGGAAATTCCCCGAGACGGAAATTTCATTTTGGCATGGATACAATGATGGATTCTCGGGAAGAACCGTACTTCAGCCGGAGAACAATGGGCGCAATCAAAAGTAAAAAAGAAAATTTAAAAATCGCCATCGCACAAATCAACACGACTCTGGGTGATTTTAAAGGAAACCGAGAAAAGGTTTTAAATTGGATTCGCCAGGCGAAAGATCAACACTGTGATCTTGTTGTCTTTCCAGAGAGCACTCTTTTCGGATATCATCCCTTTGATCTGCTTGAAAGGAAAAGGCTTGTAGATCTTCAATTAAAAGAATTGCGCCAAATCGAAAAAGATATTCCTTCACAAGTAGCCGCATTAGTTGGAGTGTTTACTCATAATCAAAATAAAAATGGCCGACCTTATTTCAATTCAGTAGCTCTAGTCCAAAAAGGACAGAAAACCAAATTTTTTCACAAGGAACTTCTGCCGACGGGCGATGTTTTTGATGAAGCCCGCTTTATCGCAAGTGGGAAGATGGCCAAAAATTTTTTTAGTCTTCAGGGGCGAAATATTTTTGTGACGATCTGTGAAGACATTTGGGCTTGGCCTGATGAAAAAGGGATGAGCCAGTATCAGAATAATCCACTGAGTTCAGTGAAGAAACAAAAAATCGATTTGATTGTCAACTTGAGTGCTTCACCCTTTTTCTTAAATAAGATAAAAACTCGGAAGAAGCTTGTCGAAAAAACGGCACGGTATTTCAAATCTCCGATGATTTATACCAATTTAGTAGGTGCTCAAGATGAAATTATATTTGATGGAGCTAGCTTTGCTTTGGATGCGAATGGCAAACTACTTTCCCAATGCTGTGCATTTCAAGAAGAGCTCAATGTGCTTCAGCTTCCTGATTTAGCAGGAAGTATTAAAAAAATATCAGCTTCTCCTAGCGAGACACTGAGAAAAGCACTTGTCCTAGGAATCAAAGATTTTTGTCACAAGATCGGAATGACTCAAGTCCATTTAGGCCTCAGTGGGGGAGTGGATTCGGCACTGGTTGCATGTCTGGCTGCAGAGGCATTGGGACCGGAGAACGTCACTGGCTTCGGGCTTCCAAGTGAGTTTAACTCTCTCGATAGTTTAAAATTAGCACAAACACTGGCGAGCAATCTTGGAATTAATTTTCAAACAATTTCAATTCAAGATCTTTTTCTGAATGCCAAAAAATTAATTGATATCGGACTTGGAATCATTGATTTCTCACTGGTCCACGAAAACCTTCAAGCTCGAATCCGAGGAATGATTTTGATGGCCCATTCAAATAACAAAGGCTCTTTGCTTTTGATGACGTCCAATAAAACAGAGATGGCTGCAGGCTACTCAACTTTATATGGAGATATGTGTGGGGGTCTTTCTCCCATTGGTGATTTGACCAAAAAACAAGTTTATGAATTGTGCGAAACTTACAATTTAGAGTTAGAGACAATTCCAAAACTCATTCTTTCCAGAGCCCCGAGCGCTGAACTGAGGCCAAATCAGACAGACCAAGATAGTCTGCCCGAGTATGTGGAGCTAGATGAAAGTGTCAATCGACTTGTGAGAGACAGCGGGCCAGTTAAGACGGAAACAGATCGATGGCTGTATCAAGCACTTATACGGTCTGAATTCAAACGGTGGCAGGCTCCACCAATTCTGAAGGTTTCTGCGCATTCGTTTGGGCGAGGGCGACGTTATCCAATCGCCAAGAAATCAAGCGAAGTTTAAAAGAGGCTTCCGAAAAGATCCATTTGCTTTGGCTTCTTTTCGATCACAGGAAAGAAGCAACTTGGTTTACCAGTTAGTGCCACCAAGTTTTCCACAACTGGCGGCTGGCCATTGACTGAAATTCTCTTTACCAACTCAATAAAAAGTTTTCCGCAATAGGTTGCATCCTCTTCAGCCCGATGAAATCCGGTTGTAGGCATTTTCAGATGCTGAACCAAAGTTCCAAGTTTGTAATTGGCCAATCCGGGCAAAACCTTTCGCGCAATTGGTAAAGTGTCCAAAATCAAACCGCGCGGAGTGGGCAGCTCTATCTTTTTATAATCAGAGATCAAAAATTGAGAATCAAATGGAGCATTGTGTGCGACCATTAGGTCTTGGCCACAGAACTCAGTTAGAGGTTCTAGAATTTTGTCAATTGTTGGCTGACCCGTCACCATACTGTCACTGATTCCATTGACAGCGGAAGCTCCAGGAGGGATCGGTCGGAGAGGATCAATCAGAGTTGCAAACACAGCATCGATTTTACCGTCGATAAACCGGACGGCCCCAATCTCAACAATTTGGTCAGCTCCAGGAACAATGCCAGTGGTCTCAAGGTCAAAAGCTATGAATCTCATAGGATTCTTGATACAGAAGGAAGACAGGAGTTTCAAGGTTGATTCGAAGTAGAAAAAAGAAGAATCTCAATTCGCTTACTTTCCAGGTGTTGCCTGAGCAAACAGATGTCCATGCGAGTCAAAGCCAGACAATTCTAGATGCACTCCTTCAGGCGCAGATTGATATCAGCCATGGTTGCGGAGGCATGGGAACTTGTGGTACCTGTCGAATTTATGTTGAAAAGGGAATCGAAAGCTTTGCTCCGCGAAGTGAAGCTGAAGCTGAGATTGCTCAACAACGGCAATTTACTGCAAAAGAAAGATTGAGCTGTCAGAATCTAGCTGTAGATAGGATTCAGATCCGAATTCCTATCCAAATCTCTAAAAACTAATTCACATAAAAGTTGTTTGTGTAAATCCATGTGAACCATTTTTTACCTTCTGGTAATGGCAAAGTCGGGCTCACCCGGACGATCACTCGGTAGATGCCCGGCCCAGAAATTGAGTAACTGGTTTCAGAAGAATTTGCTGTGTACTCTCTTTCTCCATTTTTAAACACCACCACCTCATAAAAGTCTTTTGGCTCTGTTGGCAATCTCGTCATTAAACGAAGACCTTTATTAAACTTAATTTTTTCGCCCATGAGGATCTGCTTGTCTTTGTCCTCCATGAAGCTTGTGAAGCCTTTTGGGTCTCCTAGCAAATCGAGGCTGATATAAAAATGGCCTTTCCTAAGAGCAGTCATAATTTTTTGCCGGTCTTTTTGATAACTTCCGGTCAACTCAGAGGTCAACAAAACGTGATTGTTGGTAATTTCGAACGAGGTTTGATAAGCCGGAAACTTTAACAAGGCATTTGCCCATGGTACTGCCCGTGCCGAGGCGTCGACTCCTCCAAATGCAATCATTGGATGATCTTTGGATAGCTGATCCCACAGGGCAAGTTCTTCGACCGGCTCTCGAAAGAGTCGTAAAAAAGCGTATCTTGGGTTAAATGGATAAATTATAAAACTCCAAATAACATTCAGCTTAGAACGCGCCCATGCCCCTGCTGAAATTGCTTTTGGATTTAAAATTTCTAGTCCATCGAGACCCGGTGGATAAGCACCCGTCCATGTTGGACCATTTTGAAAAGGGTGAGCAAGGACAAGCAAAGTATCTTTTAAATTATCATTTAAGCTTTCATTTGAAATATTTTTCACAGCTCTTGTATTCTCGCTAAATTTTTGTGATAGCAAATCTGTGAAATAGAGGTTGGTTGAAGCATAATCTGCCGGTGATTTTTTTCCTGTACCTAGATTGTAAAATAGCAATCTTGAATCTAAGAAGCTGTATTCTCCGGCGACGGAAACGAAGAGATTGCCATTGTATCCGTTCAGTGATTCTGATTGCTCAAATTGATTCACATCAGTTATAAATAAATAATCGAGGCCGGCAAGTTTGGCTTCGGAAATCACTTCCAGCGGAGATGAAGAGCCATTGCTGAGATTGGTGCGGACATTTGTTACTCCTCGGTAGTCATAAAAAGCTCCACCAGCCTCTCGTTTCAGATTCGTTGGGACTACAACTAAATTATTTTGTGACAAATAAAATCCGTAAATGAAATAGCCAATTAAAATGAGAGTCAGTGTAGTGAGCGCTCTAATCATTTTTCTACTTTCAGAATAACAAAGTCATCTTTCAAAGCTTCAA
>JAYTZS010000340.1:0-3217 GCA_043741885.1 Bdellovibrio sp.
ACAATACGCACTGACGATCCAAGTTTAGACGTTCGTTCCACTTTCTTTCCTGGGCAGAAAAATAAATTAGTGATTCTGGATTCTGACGGACACTGCTTAGCCGAGGCTCCTAAATATAGATTTACCGAAATTCATGAAGCAAAAAATGTGTATTTTGCAGTCTCCGATCAGCTCGCACGACCAGCCAATCCATGGGGTGCTCAGGTGATTTCAGTGCGTAATCACAAGGCAAACAGTGAGCTTGGCTTCGACCTTCATGATTTCTTAACCTCTCTTTGGGACACTGGGTTGAGATCTTTGTTGGTTGAAGGAGGGGCTCAGGTTCTCAGCTCTTTTATATCGCAGATGGAGACTCAAAGACTGTATCTTTTTCAGGCGCCAATGATCCTGGGGGCCAAGGGTGGCAAGGCGTGGTCGGAACGGGTTAGTATCAAATCTATGTCTACGAAAATTGCCCTTAAAAATCCACAAACTTATCAACTGATGCAAGATCAACTGATCACTGGGATTTTGAATTGATGTCGAACAAGCCTCTGTCCCGTGCCAAAATTGAAATGCGAAATGATGGTTTTGTTCAAGGTCTCAAAACTGAGTGGAACCTTTTTTGGGAAACTATTCTTGGTGATGAAGATTCTGAAAGTGAACGAGACGAAGAGATTTTGACAAAAGATCCCTTTGTAACAGGCAAGCTTGAAACTTTGAGCTTGGAGCAAATCAAAGCGATCACGAAAGCTCTTTCCGATGATCGAAAGATTCTCAACCAACGACTAGAAGCTTTGAATATTCAAGTCGAGGAAAGCACCGAAAAATTAGAAAGTCTGCGATTAGGAGGCGGTGAGCCTGACGAGACTTTGCAGGCTATCAATCAGCTGACCGATCTAGGTCAGAATTTGTCTGAGCAATTGAATAAAATTGACGAACGTCTCAAGTTGGCCCGAGCCCGAGAAGACGAAGTGAAACAAGAGCAAAGAGATCTTTAATTAAACTTCGCCGTCGTCACCGGACTGCCCCTCAATCGCCGGCAGTCCTGCCGATTTCCGAAGAGTGTTGTACTCGCGAAGTTTCCGAATGCTTTGCTGCAAAACGATTTCGAGCACTCGCAGCTCTTTTGAATTTGGAACATTCTGCAAAAGCATTCGCTTTAGAACATTGTAAGTGTTCATTTTGCGATTTTCTAAATTGAAGCCCATTTCGCTCAGCCAAGTGTGCAGTGCTTGTTCAGGAAAAACAGATTCTCTGTCTCGAATTCGTTCAGGCTGCTGACCTTCAAGTTTGGTTTTGTTTCCACCCCAAGACAATCTCAGAGAGTACAGTGCTAACAGCACTGCCTGTCCTAGATTTAAGCTGGTGTTGTCACCAAACGTTGGAATGTTGCAGGAAAAGTGGGTCAGTTCTAAATCTTCGCCCGAGAGACCCCAATCTTCAGGACCGAATATTAAAAATAAATTCAAAGGTGGAGCAGCGGGATCTTGAAGTTCTGGATGCTCAGCTCGCAGCCAAGTCAAAGTTTGCTGAAAATCTCGAACCTGCCGGCTCTTTCCGTCTCGAGCTGTAAAGGAGATACGGATTCCATCTGGTTCTCTCTGCAAAAAATCCGTCCAATTGGTATAGACAGTTCGGTTTTCGAGGGCTGTTTGGCCAGAAGCCGCTGACTGGTGGGCCTTGAAAGTAATCTTACACTGAGGCTCAATCAAGATCAGTCGTTGCGCTCCCATATTAGCCATTGCACGAGAGGCGGCTCCAATGTTGGAGTCATACAAACTTCGAACTAAAACCACGTGGATTTGAAATTCTCTCATGTCAGGTGGCTATAGCTTTTGGGCTAAAGAAAGTCCATCGGCAATCACACTTTGGTTTTGCGGAAAGCTGGTCTGAATTGTCTTTAGCCTTTGCTCAAGACTAAGTTTCAAAGCGGATTCTTGAGGGCCTCGTGCCAGAATCAATTCGAGACTTTCCAAAACCAGCAGCCAATCGGCGGGGAACTGTTGCGAGTGAAATTTGCTTAGCTCAGAAAGACTTTTTTCAAGCTCAACTCCAGATAAGGAGTCTTCTCGCCAATCTCGGACCTTTTGATACATCTCTTGCAACTGGCGAGCGGATTCAGAGATGGGCGCTCTTGAGACTTTTCTAGCGACGAAATCATCGGTTTCACCATAGGCTTCTCGGTCCGCGGGTCCGCCGAAGACTGATTCGACCGATTCGCCCACGGCCAAATCGTAAATTCCCCAAGAAGGGTCAAATAAAATGCGATCTAAATATCGGACGGTGCAATTTTCGAATGTGAGAACGAGCAGGTGTCCATCTCTTTCAATCGAGTCTATAAGGACTCCGTCAAGCTGAATTCCGCTCTTGAATTCAAAAGAAAGTTTGGAATTTTTTTGTCGGAGCAAAGATTTCCAAGTCTGATTTTTTAGATTGCCGACTGCAGTTCCGTAGCCTGTCGAATGATAAGACTTCCCGTGACCGCTGAGTTCTTTTTCTTGGTAGGCAAGCTGGCAAGGACCTTCAAAGCGCAGGTAACAAAGCTCCGAATCGGACTGAACAGCTTCGACACATCGACCTGAAATCTGCACTTGGGAATCGAGCGCCACTGTGTTCACAGTTCGGCATTGAATTGCCTTTTGAACTGAGGCGAGACCGCCGACTTGAAAAGCCATGGTCGACGCCAACTCATTTAATACAGCTGTCATCGTTTGAAAATCAGAAGCTACAAAAAGTTGCGGCTGAGGTTCCGTGATATCGTAATTGGTTTCAAGGCATTTTAGTGACAGTGGAATCTTTTTTACTTTTTCACTCAGGCACCATTTCGACTCTTCCACTGAAGAAAGAAGACCGGCTCCGATGATCTTCGGGTTGTTCAAATCACCGATCAATCCATATTCTGCCGTCCACCAATTCATTCGCCCCAAGAGAGAAGCTTCGGAAAGAAAAGAAATCTGTTTCGAGATGGTTTCCAAATTCTTTTGCGCTGTTTCGATTTCAGATTCTGTCGAATCCGGATTTTCTTTCAGGTCAGACAAGATTCGAATGGCTTCGTAAAGCTTCAAATCTTCATGACTCAAAAGAGCATTGCGCGCGACCAGAGCGTATTGCTGAAGATACTTAGAAAACTCGGGTTGGATTAAAATCGGAGCGTGACCGGCCGCTTCGTGGACGATGTCGGGAGCTGGAGTGTATGTGAGGTGATCAATTGAACGCATGGCTGAAGCAATTGGCA
>JAYTZS010000341.1:0-9027 GCA_043741885.1 Bdellovibrio sp.
TTGAGCAATTCGATACCGGTCATATTTGGCATCTGAAGATCCGAAATCACCATATCAAATGATTTTTTCGCCAAGATGTCTTTTGCTTTTGCGCCGTCTTCAGCACAAGTGACCTCATAGCCTTCTTTTTTGAGCATGATCTCAAGAAATTCGCGAATCGATTCTTCGTCGTCGACAACTAACAAGCGTGGCTTCATTTATATGACCTCTTGCTGATTATTTTCAAGTGTCGAGGATTAATTTTCAATTGATTTTGCTGGAAACGAGATCACAAACTGAGAGCCTAGACCCAACTGACTTTCTACAAAGATTTTAGCCGAGTGAGCTTCAAGAATTTTATGAGTGATGGCTAGACCAAGGCCCGTGCCTTTTGGCTTCGTAGTGTGAAAAGGCTCAAACATTCGCCTTTGAACTTCAGCTGTCATGCCGCTACCTTGATCTTGAATCTTAACTAGGATTTTATCGGCATCTTGCAGCGTTGAAACTTTGAGAACTCCGTCGGGCTTCTCTTGCATCGCTTGCAAACCATTGATCACAATGTTCAAGAATGCTTGCTTCAGCTTATCTGGGTGTCCAAGAACGAAAGCCCTATGTGTCAACTGAGTGTCAATCATCACTGGCCTAGTTTGACTGCCGACGGCGTTGGCAATCACATCTCGTAAAATAGAATTCAGGTCGAGGATTTCTCCTGGAGGCTTTTCCGGTTTGGCAAAATCTAAAAATTCAGTGATCAAACGGTTGAGGCGATCAATCTCGCGCAAAATAATTCTTGCCAGTTTTTTGTCGTCATCCTCCGAAAAATTTTGCGAGAGCAACTCGACGCTGCCGCTGATGCCTGCCAATGGATTTCTGATTTCATGAGCGATGCCTGCAGCAAGCTGACCCACCGCCGCTAATTTTTCAGATTGGCGAACAGCGAATTCCAAACGCCGAACCTGAGTTAAATCTTCCAGCACAACTAAAAATGTCGGAGTCTCGAAACTGAGAGCTTGCGGAAGAATATGCACCCCGAGCAAATAGCTCTCAGACCCTTTTTCCCAACGAACTTCATGTTTTTCGCCGGATTTCATTTGCGACAGCTCAATGTTTCTTCCAGCCAATTCAGGCACCAATTCAAAAAGCTTGAGCCCTTCCAAATGCTCATCCTCGAAAAGCCCGGTGGCACTGGGGTTGAACTGCAGAATCTGGTTCTCAAGGTCAATTGTCATCAATCCGGATGGAATGGTTTCTACAATCATTTCGTTGATTTTGCGAATGGCTGTCAGAGAAAGATTTTGGGCTTCTAACTTTTCGGCAAAGAGACTGAGCTGATCACTCAGATATCCAGAGATCACAGCGACGGCGAAAAATGAAATGTTATTCAAAATTAGCATGAAGAGAAAAGACATGGCTTTGATCTCAGGCCCAAACCAAGAGCCAACAGTGAAACCGATCGAAGCAAAGGCGGCCATCAACAGTGCTCCTCGAGAGCGAAAGACCAAGCCTGACAGGATGATCGTCACCAGATACATGAATAGAAACAGTGTTTGATTCAGCCCACTGGTTACAAGCAACGCCGAAATCAACAGGATGTCCAAGATAAAACTGCAAAAAACCAACTGCCTTTTTTCGAAATAAGAATCTAAGTGAACAAGCGGAAACAAGTGAATCGACAGACCCAAGATCGCAATCGAATAAAAACTAAGAAATAAAGACCAATCAAAAAAATGATCTTGCAGAAGATGGTTCAAAAGGGTCAAGGCCACAACGATCAAATACAAAGACAATCGCGTGGCCTGAATCAACAAGCGGTGGTTCATGAGGATTTATTTTCCCCCAGTGGCAACGCTTGCCAGATCAAAAATCGGCAAGTAAATCGCTAGAACGAGAACTGCAATTGTTCCACCTAAGAACACCATCAACAAGGGTTCAATCATGGAGGTCAATGCTTTCACTGCATTCTCCACGTCATCTTCATAAAAATCAGCGATTTTGCCGAGCATGACATCCAGGGTTCCTGACTGCTCTCCAATCATAATCATTTGAGAGACCATATCTGGAATCATTGGCTCTTTGGCCAATGGCGCTGCCAAGGGCCGACCAGACATGACGGACTCTTTACTTCTCAACAGAGCTTGCTCAATCACTGAATTCCCTGCCGTTTTAGCAGCGATGTCTAAAGCCTCCATCACTCCGACACCGGAAGACAACAGAGTTGAGAGTGTTCGAGACAGCTTTGCGACGGATGACTTCTGAATCAGTTCTCCAAACAAGGGAGTGCGAATGAGCACCCGGTCAAAAAAGACTCTTCCTTCATTAGTCTTAACGTACATAATCAAGCCATAAGGAATTAAAATAAATGCGCCGATGACCAAATACCAACGATTTACCAAAATCTGGGAAATTCCAACGACAAGTTGGGTGATAGCTGGAAGTTCTTTTCCCGCCCCTTTGTACAAATCTTGGAATTTCGGAATCACAAAAACTAAAATTCCAGTGATGACCAAAACCGCCACCACCATGATCGATGCTGGATAGAAGAGCGCACCAGTCACTTGCCTTCTCAGCTTTTCTGATTTTTCCATATAAGAAGAAAGCCGCAAAAGAATTCCGTCCAAAATACCGGCTTCCTCACCTGCTCGCACCATATTTACAAAAAATCGGTCAAACACCTTTGGCAAGGTAGCCATCGCATCTCCCAAACGCTTTCCGGATTCAATTGAGGTTCGCACTTTCACAGCTGCGTCTTTCAAAGCTGGATTTCGTTTTCCCTCGCCCAATAGCTTGAGCGCATCGACCACTGGGATACCGGCATTGATTAAGGTCGAAAATTGCCGAGTGAAGATCTGCAAATCTTTTGAAGAGACCTTAGCTTTGCCAAAATTCTCCATGAAGCTTGTGCTGCCTTCGGCCGAAGGCGCTTTTCGAGTCGCTGCTTGCAGAACTCGCAAAGGCACCATATTTTGCGATTTGAGACGGTGTCGGACTTCAGCTTCGTCATTGGCTTCCAGCTGGCCCATCTGAATTTTTCCAGCAGCATTTTTAGCCTGGAAATTAAATTTAGCCATCTCCCACCTCTTTTATCTTAACCAATGCCATTCATTATAATCCAGTTTGATTCAATTTCATTCCATGCGATTTAATGTGAAGAATCTAAATTCCCACTTTTTTCAGCAGACTGTCCAGCTCTTCTGGGTCCGGACTGAATTCAAAGGCAGTCTTCAATTCGATCTTTCGCTTGATCAAGAGTTGAAACAAAGACTGATTTAAAGATCTCATCCCCGTTTTTTCAGCTAGGCTTTTCATCAGATTCCCTATCATCAAATAATTTTGCTCGCGAAGTGCACCTTGCATTTCAGAGTTGGAAAGAAGCATTTCAAAAGCGCCCTGAAAAGAAGCTTCAAGCCCTGGCACAAGATTCAAGCCAACAATTGATTGCAAGGTCATGGAAATGCGCCTTGCACTTGCCGCCTGCAGTCCTTCACAAAGATCCAAAAATCTTTGCAGAGCCATCTGAATATTCCAACTAGAAACTGTAAAGATCACAGTTCGTCCTTGCTCAGAAAGTTGAAGGGCAAATTCGCCTAACTTTAAGTCTTCTGTGTCAAAAATAATAATATCTGCACTTTTCATAACGCCATTTTTACGAAACTGTTCGATTGAAAACTGAGAAAGGATATTGCCTTTCGATTCTACGTTCTGACTTTCTTCGTCGGAATAAAAAGCAATCACCCTGTTTTTGTCAGACAAGTTTTGTAGAATTTGCTGAATCGCTGTCGTTTTTCCAGACCGGCGAGAACCCGCCAACAAATGCAAACCTTTGGGCTTTAGCAAAGACTCAATAAAGATTTGTGGGAAATTCCACTGGGATTGAGCCACACCTTTCGTTTGGTTTTGCATGATCAGCGAGCCCGTCACGCCTTCAAAATCCACTTGAAAATCAAATTTAAATGACACGGAGCCCACGGAACGACTTCCCCGAACCTGCAAATTTTCGAATAGATTTTTCTTCTCCTCGTCGCTCAGCAGCTGAGAGACCAATTGCCGCATCTCTGAAACGGTCAATGCTGGCTGATTCATGGTAACGAATTCTTTGCCGACGCGAAGCCGAATGGGCTGCAGGGGATTGAGCAGTATTTCCTGAGCTTTTCTCTCTTGAGCCGCTTTCAAATAAGTTTCTAATGCGATCATGGATTAACTGTCCTTCACGGAAGCGTTTAAAACTTCCTCAATTGTTGTTTGGCCTCTTTTTAGTTTTAGGAGTGCACTTCTTCTCAAGGTTCTCATGCCTTCTTGCCGCGCGATCACTCGGAGCTCTTCAGCACTGGATTCTTTTAGAACAGCATCACGGATTTTAGGCGACATCTCCATCAATTCAAAAATCGCAATACGGCCTTTGATTCCCATCCCATTGCAAGTCGGGCAACCTTTGCCTTTAAAAATTTCGTACTGTTTAACTTCATTTGCGTCCACGCCCAAATCGATCAAAGTCTGAGCTGACACTTCGCTCGGCACTTTGCAGTTTTCACAAATTTTTCCAACCAAACGTTGAGCCACGATCACATTTAAGGTCGATGTAATGATGTAAGGTGCAACACCCATTTCAGTCAGCCGGGTGATTGTTTGGGGAGCGTCGTTCGTATGCAAAGTGCTGACAACCAAGTGCCCCGTGCTGGCCGCCTTCATGGCAATTTCAGCTGTCTCTAAATCTCGGATCTCTCCGACCATCACAATGTCAGGGTCCTGGCGAAGAAAACTTCGTAGCGAATTTGCAAAAGTCAGATCAATATCCGCATTCATTTGAACTTGATTGATCCCTTCCAAATTGAACTCGACCGGATCTTCAGCCGTGCATATATTGACATCATTTTGATTCAGTTCTGCCAATGCCGAATAAATTGTTGTGGTCTTTCCAGAGCCTGTGGGACCCGTGATCAGAAGCAAACCTTGAGGCAAGTGAATGTGGTGGTTGAAAATAGCCAAGTCTTCCGGCTCGAACCCGAGCTTTGTCATATCCAACTGCAGATTGGATTTATCCAAAAGCCGAAGAACCACTTTTTCTCCCCAAATTGTCGGAAGAACACTGACCCGAAAATCCATGGCCTTTCCACCTTTCAGTGGTAATTTGATTCGGCCATCTTGCGGTCGTCTTTTCTCCGCGATATCAAGTTTCGCCATGATCTTAATCCGACTGGAAATAGCCGCGGCTGAAACGGCAGACTGAGTGCTGGCTTCGGACATAGAGCCGTCCACCCGGTAGCGCACTCGAAATTTTTTCTCATAAGGCTCAAAATGAATATCGGAAACTCGCTTTTTTACAGCATCTGTTAAAATCGCATTGACGAATTTAATGATCGGACTGTTTTCTGCTTCTGCCGTGATACTTGCAAAATCAATGACCTCTGTGCCTTGATTGTCTTCGTCAACTTCAGCTCGGTCCAACTCTTGCCCGAGATTAGAAACATTCGCTCCATAATAGCGATCGATGGCTGCGAGAATCGCCATCTCTGTTGCAACCACCGGCTGAATTTTACAGCGAGTGATAAACCGAAGGTCATCCAGAACGGCAGTGTTCTGAGGATCGGAAAGAGCGACGACCAGGGTGCCAGTGCCGACCTTCTGCACGGGCATCAGAACATATTTGTCACAAGTGTGTCTCGGGATCGCTTCAATGGCTGGTGCCTGAATTTGAAAACTGTTGAGATCAATTCCTGGAAGCTGAAAGCTCTGCTCCAGCGCTTTTAAAAGCTGAGCATCTTTCATAAATCCCATTTGAACTAGAATAGCCCCGAGCTTTCCGCCCGACTTTCTCTGCTCATCCAATGCGCGCGACATTTGCTCAGCACGGACCACCCCTTGCTGAACTAACATCTCTCCGAGCTTGATGCCCGCCATGATTCCTCCGTGAATGCCTTAGAGGATATTTTATAGCCAGTGAGGTAGATTAAGTAACTGGACCTACGTCTGATTTTCAACGGTGGTGAAAGGAATCACAAAGTTTTGCCATGCTAATAAATATTCCGGCAGTGAAAGGCTCATTTCGCTGCCCAGAACAGCTCGAAGAAAAAAGAAATCCCGAGCTCCCAGAATCTCGACTCCAGTCAGGGTCAGAACCTTGACGTGATCTGCTTCCTTTAAAAGATCATTGGCATCTGAAGAAAATGGCAAATCCACAACCAGACCGTCAGGCTTTAAAAAATTGAGATAAGTCAGATCGGCAAAGACTTCGCCACCGTTGTCGGCTGTGTAGGTATTGATCAAAAGCGATCCATTGTTTGGCTGAAGGGTCAGCTCAAAGTCTTTGATAACTTGAATGTCCAAATCAAAGAACAAACGCTTCAGCTGAGCTACACGCGCCTCGGCTAGCTCTGGGTCTAAGCTCACGACAATCATTTTTCGAAATCCAGCGTGGGCCGCTACAACCAGCGCCAGTCGAGTGAGCTCATCCGAACCAGTTATATAAGCGATTGAATGCGTGTCCAAGCTTGGCGCCTTGTTCAGTATGGACTGCCGAAGAGCTTCCTTCAAAAAGCAGCGGGCCCAAAGTTTTCCGTTCGAGCGAATCACTGAATCCACCAACCCTGCCTCGATCACTTCGATTGGAATTTTTTCGCTCGAGGACAAGAAATTTGCTGTCAAAGCTTGTGAAAGAAGGATTCCATCGCAATCAGAATTTCTCTGCACAGTTCCCAAAGGGTCATTGAGATCATCATCAGAAAATGTTTTCCAAACCACCGGCAATTGCAAAACCTGGCTAAAAAATACCTCTCTCCTAGGGTCCACCACAAAATTAAGCTCTCCAATCGTTTTCAAATGGGACTCCAATTTCTTGCTTTTTCAGAGTCAATACGTATCTGCGATGTTAACTCTTCGATCCCTGAAAACTTTTTCTCTTCCCGCAAGTATGCAAGCAGCTCTACTTTTAGTTTTTGACCATAAAGATCGGCAGAAAAATTAAGAAGATGGACTTCGGCCTTGATCGGATGATGATCTCCTTCAACGAACGTACGATTGAGACCAAGGTTCATCACGGCCCGAAGAGGGGCACCGTTTTTTTCATTCTCTCTCGTAGCTCCGTGAACTTGGCAGACGTAGACTCCCATTTTAGGAAAGAAATCGACGTCCGGTCGAATGTTGGCAGTTGGAAATCCGAGAAGTCTGCCTCTAGCTTCTCCCCTTTCAACAATTCCTTGAAGGTAATAAGGTCGACCTAAAAGGACTTGAGCTTCTTGCACTTGGCCTTCGAGCAGGTGACGTCGAATTTGCGAAGTAGAGACAACTTTGCCGCCAACTTTCAATGCCGGGACAAGCTCGAGCTCAATCTGATGCTGTTCACAAAAAGACTTCAAAAGCTCAAAAGTCCCTTTTCGGTGAGCCCCGAATTGAAAATCGTGACCCACGATCAGGGCCCGAGGATGAAATTCTTTCCAAATGTAATTCTCGAGGAATTCAGAAGCTGAAATTTCGGAGAACTCTCGGGAAAAATCCTGGCGAACCACTCCGTCTAAATTTTGCAAAATCAATTGCTCTTGCTGATCTTGAAGTGAAAAGAGCCGCTTGTGTTTTCGCTCAGGGGCTAATATCTGAGCTGGATGAGGATGAAAAGTCAGCAGCAAAGAAAAGCCTCCCATGGCTTGAGCTTTGCGAATTGCTTTTTGCAAAAGTTCTTGGTGGCCCAAGTGGACGCCATCAAAATTTCCGATGGTCAAAACTAATGGAGATTTCACCTGCCAAGATGTCAAATTTGTCCATACCTGCATAAACCTATGATAACTGAGGGAGTTTTTTAAAAGAAGCTTGAATTTTAAAGCCTCTTTGCTATGGTGCAGCACCCTATGAGTTTCAAGCTTCAAATCCGACTCCTGCTTCGTCAGCTCTCTCGCTCTCGCGGAGTGATTTTGCGTGGTTTGATTTGTTGGTTGATTGGCTGTTTGTTGCTGGCAAATGATGAACGCAATACTTTCGACACTCGACTGCAATTGCGTGGAGATCAAGTGGCAACCAGTGATCTAGTTCTGATCACTTTGCAGCCCTCGGATTTGACCTCGACCGACCAATTTAACGGAAGAAACTTTGGACCGATTCGAGAGATCACAGACATCACCGACAGTTTTTATTGGGAGCCTCGACTGTGGGTCAACCTGCTTGGAAAAGTCCTTAGCCAAAATCCTAAAAAAGTGGCAGTCACCTTGTTTTTCAGTGAAGCGTTGGGGCCTTTGCGCCTGAATCACGCTCAAATGAAAATTCTGAAAGACCCGCGAATTGTCTGGGGCACAAGCACCAATCTTTCTGAGCGAGTCAATCAACCCCTGCTTTCTAATGATTTGCGTTCCAATATTGGCTCTCTCGATGTGCTGAGAGATGAAGATGGAGTTATCAGGCGATTTGTCTCACCGAGCACTCATTTGATCAGCCGATTGACTGGTGAAGCCCTGCCGCAGGGATCGCACTTTATCAATTATCGGGGGCCGAGCGGTAAATTCACCGATTTCCGCTTGCAAGATGTGCTGGATGATCGCCTTCCTGCACAGGCACTGACTAATAAATATGTTCTTATTGGCTCCGAAAGCCCCTCGAGCACTCAATATTTAACACCTTTGGGTCCGAGCGACCGCCATGAAATTATCGCACAAGTGATCGACAATGTTCTCATGCACCGGTCTATTTTCCGAGCTCCCATCGGCTTTTACATAGCCGGACTTTTTGTTTTGATGGTTCTCAGTGTCTTCGTTATCACGGCTTATCCACAAACTGTGGCCTTGGTTTTGATTGGCTGGATTGCCACTTTGACAGCTGCAGTTTCAGCTTGGGTGTTTGATTTGTATTATGTTTGGGTGCCAGCCCTCTCCCCTGCCATTCAACTGGCAGCAACCTGGGTGATCTTCATTGGCTATCAAGCCAACCAGATTGAGCGGCGCAATTGGCACTTGCAGCAGGAAAGAAAATATTTAAGCGAGTTAGAGCAGCTCAATCTGGTTGGCTTGATAGCCAATGAAGATCACCCAGGTTGCTGCCAGTTGAATGGCAGGGGAGAGGGCTGGCACCCAA
>JAYTZS010000342.1:0-3216 GCA_043741885.1 Bdellovibrio sp.
TTGGCGAGTGGCGATCACTTCTTTGCCAATTTGGACGCTCTGAGCGGTAATTGAATCGACTCTGGACGAAGTGCGCACTTCGACTCCGAGCTTTTCTAAATCTTTAGCCGCGTGCTTTGATAAGTCCTCGGAAAAGGCAGCAAGAATTCGCGAGCCCGCTTCGATCAATAATACTCTCGCTGAACTGGGATCGATGCGTTTAAAATCGGAAACCAAAACGGTGCGAGCGATATCAGAGATAGCACCTGCCAGCTCCACTCCGGTGGCGCCGCCGCCGACAATTGCAAAAGTCATCAAAGCCTTCTGAACTTCAGGATCCAGTTCGTTTTCGGCCAGTTCAAAGGCTAAAAAAACTCGGCGGCGAATTTCAAGCGCCTGTTCCAATGTTTTCAATCCGGGAGCGAAGTCCTCCCACTCGGGATGATTGAAATAAGTATGGCTGGCACCGCAAGCTAAAATCAAAAAGTCATAAGAGTATTCGTAACTGCCCACGGTCACATATTTTTCTTCAAGATGGACTGCAGAGACAGTTCCCAAATGAACTGCGACGTTTTTGACCTGCGAAAATTGAGCTCGAATCGGCACAGCGATGTCAGCTGGATTCAGTCCTCCAGTGGCAACTTGATATAGCAACGGTTGAAAAAGATGGTGATTGCGTTGGTCAATCAACACCACTTGAACTTCTTGGTGATGGCTCAAGGCCTTTGCCGCTGAAAGGCCTCCAAAACCGCCACCAATAATGATCACGATTTTCTGTCCATCTACATTCTTAGGGTGCTTGATGCGCATAAAATCCTCCGCCGAAGCTTGTTACCACACTCTCAAGCTTTCGAGGACTTACTTTTTCGAGTGGGTGATTTCGGAAGGTTGAATGTCAATCACTTGAGCGTCTCGCTCACGAGAAAGGCCCTCACTTTCAAAGGGGGGTGTTGTAGTGCCGAACTTTGCGCCGAACTTGGCTCCGTATTTTGAACCAAAGCCCGACATAAACACCTTGCCGCGGAAAACTCCTCGAGCAATTGCCGATTTGAGATACCAAGCGATAACATGCCTTGATCCAGGTAAAATGCAAAGGACTCCTAAAACGTCAGAGATGATCCCTGGCAAGAAAAGCAGAAAGCCTCCCAAGATCACAAGAGACCTATGCAAAATTTTTTGCGTCGGGTTTTTGCCTTGAAGCAAATCTCTTTGCAACATTCCCAAAGTGGCTTTGCCTTGCATTCGAATTATGAGATTTCCTAGAAACGCAGAAAGGACGACTAAAAATAAAGCGTCGAGAAAACTATACGCTTCAATGAATTTATAAAAGGCGTAAATTTCTAAGAAAGGGTACAAGACGATCAATAAAATCACGCTGTCTCCTAAAATTCGAAAGTAGCAACAACAGGGCAGTGATCTGAGCCTTCAACTTGGTCTAAAATATCAGCTGATTTTAGATTCTTTAGCAAATTCTCAGTGATGCAAATATAATCGATTCTCCAACCGCGGTTAGTGATCCGAGCCATCTCTTGATAAGACCACCAACTGTAACGGTCTTTCTCCTGAGGGTGCAGATGGCGAAAGCTATCGACGAATCCCATTGCAAGAAAAGAGTCAAACCAAGCCCGCTCCTCAGGCAAAAATCCACTTTCTTTCGAAAGTCTTTTTGGATCGTAAACATCAATCTCTCGGTGTCCAACATTGTAATCGCCGACAACGATCACGGGGCGGCCTTTGTCGAGCTTGGCTTTTAAATGCGCCGATAAATCTCTAAGAAAATTTTGCTTGAACTGATGTCGAACATCGCCGGAGCCCCCGTTGGGGAAATAGATATTGTAGAGATCAAAATGTCCGAGGTCGGTGATGACAAATCGACCTTCGGAATCGTACTCGTGAACTTCGATTCCTTTTGAAATCTGCTTTGGTTCTTCGTGCACAAAAGTCGCAACGCCTGAATAACCTTTTCGCACAGCAGAGGACCAGTACCCATTTTTGTAACTCAAAGTTTTCAAATTCTCTTCGACTTGCTCCAAATGAGCTTTGATTTCTTGAAGACAGAGAATGTCTGGCTTTTCTTCTTGGACAAATTCAAGCAGTCCTTTTTTTGAACTGGCGCGAATTCCGTTGACGTTCCAGGAGACTATTTTGACTGATTTAACTGAGCTCGACATGGCCAAGTCTTGGCTTATTTCTGTTTCTATGGCAACACCATCAAGTGGAGATTTCGCTTCCATATAACGCGAGGGGACAATTGACTACAATTCCAGATCAACCCAATCACTTTCAAAATCCACTGCAGAATCAGCTGATCAAACAGCTCGAAGCAAAATATCCCCAATCATTCGCAAACTTTACAGCGGAACAAATGTTTGAAATGGCTTCTCCTAACCTCTTGTCGCCTTTTCATATCAATCTGTCGCAAAATCTTTTGCAAGAGGCCAAGGATTTTGTCAAAGCTATTTTTCAGCTGCAGCAAAGCCCTCAAGTTCAACAATTTTTAGCGCCTGAAATTCGACGCCGAGGCCTCATAGACCCCGGCAATAAAGCTATTTTGATGAGTTACGATTTTCATGTCGATTCGGAAGGTCATCTCAAGCTGATTGAAATCAACACCAACGCTTCTTTTTTGGCCCTAGGCTGTGAAATGTATGAACTGCGAAACATTTCACTTCCGATAGAAGAATTTAAATTTGAAGACTTGCGCAACTGCATTGAAACTGAAATGCGCCTGCAGAAAAAAGAAATTCCTGAGAAATTAAAAGTCGCAATCATCGATCAGGATCCTGAGAAGCAAAAACTTTATGTCGAGTTCCTTATTTATCAAGCCAAGTTTCAAGCTTGGGGATGGGACACCGTCATCTGTGATTACCAACAGGTGCCGCCAGTCGATTTCATTTACAACCGTTACACAGATTTCTTTTTGTCTGAAACGACTTCTGAGTCTTTGCGGAAAATGTATTTAGATCAGAGTGTCTGCCTTTCACCGCAGCCATTTGAGTATTTATTGCTTGCTGACAAACAAAGGATGATCGATTGGAACACAGATCTTTTTTGGAAGGGCCTCAACTCAGAAGAAGTTTGCCTGCGTTCGATTTTACAAAAAAATCTTCCTATTGCAAAAGATTTAGATCCTCAGCAAGCACAGGCGATTTGGAGTGAACGAAAGAAGTTTTTCTTCAAACCCAAACGAGCTTTTGGAGCAAAGCAAAGTTTTCGCGGAGCTTCCATCAGCCGCAA
>JAYTZS010000343.1:0-9024 GCA_043741885.1 Bdellovibrio sp.
TCGACATTTCCCGCCAAAACTCAACTTTTAGGAAATGGCAATGGGGTTCTGATTTCAGCTGATGGCCTCATAGTTACAAATTATCATCTTGTTTCTGGTGCCGTTGAACTTTTTAAAGGGACCGAATTAGGGTATTTTGGGAAACAAAAAATTCTTATAAAAAATATTCAAGTCGAAGTGGTTGAAAAGATTGTAAATGGCGAATTCGTCTATTGAAAAGCTAAAGAAGTTTTACTTGTCGGTAGTTTTTCAAAAACTGATTCGTTTGGGAATAAAAAAGATTTAGCTTTGCTACAGATTAATGAACGTAACTTGGCTCATCTTTCAGTTTCTAAAGAAAATCCTCAAAAATTTGACAAGATTTATTCTATTGGCTTTCAATGAGAACAGTTCGCCAATCCCACCACTCGCCCTCAGATCAGTGAGGAACTGTTAGTCACGGGCCTGCCAAATCTGTCACTTCAGAAAGTCGCCTCGTCAACCGGCTCCCATCTTGCTCACAGGCCTTTTGTGGTTGCCTAAAAAGCCTTCGATCGGTGTTCCTCTTGCACTTTGGAACAGGTCAAGAGGTCCCAATGAAATCAACTTTTGCTCACTTTCCTAAGAAATCCGTTTTCTCGATGTCTGTCGCGATGAGCTTGATCCTGGGTTGTTTTGCAGCTTTCGCAGTGGATACCAAGGCCGGTTCCACAGACTTGCTACCGACGGAGCCTCCGGTCTATGAAAAGTATTTGGGGCGCTCGTCTTACATTCCTGTGGTGACTCAAAAATTAGCTCATCCAAAACTTGTTTATGCCGATTTGGCTCCTGCAAAAACCACGAGGCTTGACACGAGATCTCTTTTGGACAAATGGGGATGGGCGGTTCGCACGGTGAATGAGCCGCAGACCGCTTATCTTCCAGCCACAAGAATTCAAAGCGCCAGTTTTTATGGCGGAAATGGGATGAATGGAAATATCGGCGACGGTCGAACATCGGTGGATGGAGATGAAAACTTCAAAGGAATTGGTCCTACCGGCATGGTCAATCCTTACACTGAAGAAGGACATAACAGCGGCACTTTAAAAATTGATCACGCGATTTTAGAAGCCGTGTGGAGTAAGCTTCTGGATCTAGAGCTTCCTTTTGGAGCCAACAGAGTCCGCGGAATTTTAGGGACCGGAACTGTGGAAGATCGAGATGGCTATCCGGGGCTTCGTGTGTTGATTGTCAGAGATGATTTTTTACGACCGGCCCATTTTATCACCAACGAAACTTCGAGCAAAGTCGGTCGCAGCGGATTGGATTCTGCGAGAGTCTCGCAAGCTATTTTGAATCTGCCCCAAGCGCTTCCAATGCCAGCTGATTTCAAATCACTGGATCCTCGTGCGAGGCTCAATGCTGGTCTCAAAGAATTTATTGATCGTTTGGCGATTCAGACCGCTTACACCTGGTCCCACAGCATGTACCATGGAGCGATGAGCCCTTCGAACGTGACGTTACAGGGGGCGGCGGCTGACTTCGGAACTTTTCAAGCTTTGGGCGGCTATCCTTCTGTGCAGCTGCTATCAGACTGTGCGCCGAATGGTGATTTTTCTGAAGAAATTCAAGTGCTCAAAGAATTTCATGAGTCTTTGATCGGCCACTCGAATCCAAACTGGAAGCTTGCGATCGGCTCTTTTGAAAGTTGGACCGCACGATTTCGCCAGACTTATCAGAGCCAGGTAGAAAAGGAAATGCTGATTCTCAGTGGGGCTTTTCCTGAGTTGGTGGACTCGCTTCAAAAATCTGCAGAGACTCATCAATTGGCTGATTCTCTGCTAGCAGTTGCCAAAGCGGGTAACGAGCAAGTGACCCAGACGTGGGTCTCTCCTTTGAAATTTGAAACGGGATCTTACAATCTTCCGCGAATTTTAGAAAAATTGGCAAGCAGCCCGTTGAGTGTCATTTCTCTGGAGAAAGCGCTGCATCTAGAGATTTCGGACACCAGGCTTCGCTGGCAGTTGGCTCAATCGTACCAGCGTTATTTCAAGCGTATGAACGAAGCTTCGGCTTCAGTCGGCATCACGGCTTCGGCTGCCCAAATTTACCGATTGGAAGCAGTGAAGATTCGCAATCGTAAAATGACAGAGCTTTTTCGGACTCCTGAACTGCAAAAACAACTGGATCTATTGGTTCAGAACTACACTCGAGATGCTGACGAAAGCAAAATCCGAAGTTTTATCGAGCAAAAGGTGAATCTGTCTCGACGCAATTTCAAAGACGCGGCTCCTTACACAGTTGTGCTAAGTCAAAGTTTGGATGAAAAAACTGGAAAGATCGTGAGAGAGATTTTTGATGCTTCGAACAATCGATTCAGTCAGGTTGTGATGACGGAGGTCACACCGCTTGAAAAAATGCTACGGACAAAGAGTCGCTTCGCGCCGGGAGCATTGCGCTGTTCGCGAGTACACTCGTTTTGAAAGTACACAAAGAGGGTTGCCTTCTGACCGGGTGCTGCAGTTAGCTTCAAAGGGCGTGCGCGCACAACGCTCCATTGACTTCAAATTGAACGCTCCATATAAACTACTGGTTCGTCCTTTAGTTTCAAGGGGATCGATGATTCTTTCAAAGATGCTCAACAGCAATCTTTGAATCGAATCGAAAAGCTCAGTGAAAAATTTTTTGGTTGATCTGGGGGGGTCGTGAAAAGCACTCGTCATATTATAGGGTTGTTGCTCTTATTGATCACCCCTCAGCTAGTTTTTTCGCCAAGTGCTTTGTCGGGCACAGTTCAAATTCATGATGATCAACTTTGGATTGACGGCAAATCCCAGCCGCAGTTGTTCGGAGCTGAAGTTCAGTATTTTCGCTTGCGTGGCGGCTCCGGGCGAAATGTCCCGAGAGCTCAGGTGATAGCTCTTTGGAATCAAGCTTTGGACCGAGTTGTTGAGGCCGGGATGAACTGCGTGAGTTTTTACATTCCATGGGATTTTCATGAATATGCGGAAGGAAAGTTTGATTTCAACGGAACCGTGGATGAAGATGGAGATGGCAATCCCGATTATCCTTCAAGAGACGTCGTGACGTTCATTCGTTTGATTCACGAACATGGGATCAAACACATTTTGGCTCGGCCAGGGCCCTATATTAATGCCGAGTGGGGATTTCTCGGTTTTGGCGCCATTCCGCTTTGGTTTCATCAAAAATATCCGAACAGCCATGCCAGAAACTCGAAAGGGCAGCGAACCACATTATTCAGTTATGTTGATCCTGACTTTTTGCGCTACTCAAAGGCCTGGCTAGAAAAAGTATATCAGCAAGTTTTGAAGAATGAAATCGGTCCCGGAAAGCCAATTTCATTCATTCAAGTCGACAATGAAACCAACTTTATGTGGCAGTCCATTTACAGCCATGACTATGGAGCACGAGCGATTGCTCAGTATCAGGATTTTTTGCAGAGCACTTACCGCTCGCTTGCGGCATTGAACAGCAAGCACAACCGGAATTGGTCAACTTGGAGAGAAATCAAACCTCCCGTCCAGTCGGGGAAAAATCTTGCAGAAGATCAAGACTGGTATCGTTTTCAAGATTTTTCACTTTATACCTATCTCAAAAAGATACGCAAAGTATGGACAGGTCTCGGAGTTAATGAACCCTCCGTGCTTTTCACATTGGCTGAAAGCTACAATGCCACTGAAAATGGTTTGCTACCGAATTACAAATATCGAAACTCGGCTGATGTTGGAATGATGACAGTCAATCTCTACCCCAAAACCTATGAAACGGATCAGCAGCCGCTGCTGAATTTGCCGTTCAAAGCCGATCATGATGTGAAAGCGGCAGATGCTGCAAAGGCAGCTTACCTGGGGCATCGAGAAGCCTGGGTGATGGGACCTGAAATCCAGGCGGGCTGGTGGAAAGGGATTCATGTTTCCGAGCAAGCTCGTCAACAGACCTACCTGACCACTCTTGGTCATGGTCTCAAGGCTTTGTTTGTTTATTATTTCAATGAAGGCAACAACTGGCAGCCGCACTGGATGAAGACCGCGATCACTCCTTTTTTTAACGATTTGAAAGCCTCTGCAAAATATCAAGCCATTGCGGAGAGCCAGTTGCCGGATTCATTTTGGAATGAGTTGGATGAGGTGGTGGCGAATCAATTCTTGGCGGTTTGGACTCGAGGAATCTGGCAGAATGACGGAACGCAAACTGAGACCTTGTATTTTGATGCGCCTCTGGGGCCTGAGGCTCAAGCTCGTCAGCCTTTTCAGCTGCTGAAAAAAATCGGTCTCAAAGTGGTGCGCCCCTACGGAGAATTTCTCGGCAAAGCTCACGAACTAGAAGATCCTGTTTGTTTGATCAAAGATTCAGAAGCTCATGTGCCTTCGGCGTTGGCCGGAGTCGATTCACGCCAAGTCCAATCCGATTGGATGGGGGGACTGCTCGCTCTTTTGATGCATGCCGGAGTAAATCCTCGGATTCATCATTGGAATTTGAATCCAACGAGCGATCTTTTGGACACGAAAAAATGTCGAATGGTGATTTATCAAGACACTGGATTTGCTACTGCCGAACTGAAAAAAACTTTGCTTCAGGTGATCGATCAGGGGGGCTCTGTTCTGAGCTTTATTGGCCCCGACTTGGCAGATTCAATCAAACGAGATCGACCGGACAGTGTCTGTAGCTCCATACCGACCAGCCCAATGAATGTTGTTGGCTATCAATGTCAGGTGGGCCGAGGCTCCTTGTATTACGCCCATGTGCCAATCTACGACGTCTTCAACACGGATTTTTATTTTCTTATTCACGATGCCAAAGAGCGCCGCGGAGTGATCGACCGAATTTTATCTGAAACCCACATCACGCCTCAAATTCGTTTCCACGACGGCGGAGATCGCACTGTTCTTTTTGCGCGGGCCAACCCAGCAGAATCTGAACTTTGGATCACTGTCAAAACTTCTCGCCATGACGGATTCAGTGGACAGATTCAGTGGACTCATGCGGATCGAAGCAAAACATACTCTATCACGGATGTGCTCGGCTCACAGTCCATCGAAATGACCGGAGAGTTTTTGGCGCAAAAGGGTTTTTTGGTGAACCTTGGTGATAGCGAGAGCAAGGCCTATTTTGTCAAAGCCACACCGGCTGGCAGAGTTTCTCAGTGAAGTCGGTCCCGTTTTTTAACTCTATTTGTCTGGTGATGGTAAGCTTCATTGGTCCTAGGGCTGGGGCTCAAGCTGCGCTGCCTTTAGAGACTTGGTTGCAAACTGAAAAACAGATTTCAATCGAACGACTGTTGCGGAATATTTCGCCAGCTGGAACAGTTCCCGGAACTGTTGTTGCGTCTCCGTCAAAAGACTCGCCAAATTATTATTTTCATTGGATTCGGGACTCAAGCCTGGTCATGGAGCAAATTGTCCAGCTTTACAGCCGCGCGGAAGGAGACTTGCAGGAGATCTATTTAAAAATTCTCCGCGATGACACCGCTTTGTCACTGCGGGATCAGTCCGAACCGAGCCCTGAAGGCTTGGGTGAACCCCGTTATCTGGTCAATGGAGGCGTCGACACCACACCCTGGTCTCGGCCTCAGTTCGATGGTCCCGCGCTGAGAGCATCAAGTCTGATGCGCTTTTTGGCTGCCGCTGATTCTCTCCATCGGCCTCTCGAAGCCTCTTTGCGAGCCGATGCCATCCGCGTGATTCAAGCGGATCTTCAATTTGTTTCTGAAAAATGGAGTCAGCCTTGCTACGATTTGTGGGAGGAGCTGAAGGGTTTTCATTTTTTACACTCAAGCCGTGCAATATTCCGCACTGAAAATGGGCGCGCATTTTTTTCAACCAACGGACCCTGAGCTTTCTCGGGCTTTCTTGGAGTCCTCTCTTCAAGTGCATCAAGAATTAGAAAAATACTGGGACCCCATCCACCGTAGGATTGGTGCTAGTCGAAATCTCCAACTCCCGGCTGATAGCGATTACAAATCGTCTAATCTGGACACGGCCGTGATCTTAGCCGCACTTCACGGAGAGTTTTTGAGCGGATTGTCGGATGGCGATTCTGTCCTTTCCATCGATCCATTTTTATCCACAGCCCATTCGCTCGAGGCGGAGTTCTCGCAAATTTATTTGCTCAACCTTGATGTCTCATTCCCGGCTATCGGGCGATTCACCGATGACAGCTATTTTGGCGGAAATCCATGGTATCTGACGACGGCTGCTTTTGCTGAATTTTACTTTCGCTTGAGTGAAGCTTTGTTAAAATCCACACAAATCGAAATTACAGATTTGAATCTGACTTTTTTTAATTCAGCATTGATGGGCCGTTTGCAGCTCCATTCGAATGCCAATCCGAAAACAAACAAAAATCAACTTGCAGTCGGCATGAAGTTTTCCCCCGCCAGTCTGCGAGGACAGGAACTTCTGACTGCTTTGATTGAAAAGGGCGATGGATTTTTTCGCACCTTGCGAAAATTTACAGCTTCCCAAGGGGAAATGTCAGAGCAATTCGACCGACAGGCCGGAGTTCCTGTTTCTGCACCTGACTTGTCCTGGAGCTACGCAAGTTTTCTATCCGCATTACAAGCTCGAGAACAGGTGAAGGTATTTGCAAATAGGTTGTTGAGATCTAAAACTAAAAACATTTCAAAGTGACTGTGCTCAATTTTGGCATTGGACTGACGGGTCGACCGACAGAGTGGTAGCCGGATTGACGTAATAACAGCCAGCTGAATTTTGCCTGAAAACACTTTTCCCAGTGACTTTGTTGCCAGTGCAAGCACTCGCGATGTTGATGCCAAAGCCCTTTGAGAATTCGATCACAACCGAGCGAAATTCATTTTGATTGGCGCAGGTGTTCGGGTACTCGGATTCGGCGAGAAAAGCTCCGTGATTGCCACTATGGCTGATGGTCAAATTCTCAAAAACATTGCCCGTAACATTTCGAGCAAAAATTCCGACATCACTGTTGCTCGCCAGAATTCCTCCTAAAAATCTATTATTATTAAACTGAATATCAATTGAAATTCCGGCTCCCTTGTTGCGAGAAAGATTCACATTTTCAAAAAGACTTTTCTCAGTTTGATATCCGGCAAACCCATCGAAGTGATTACCGTAAGAAGTAAAATCTTTGATCTGCAAGTGGTCGCAGTATTTTTCCGTGACCAGTCCGCCTGAAATTGCACTGTGAGCTGTGATTCGAGAAAGTGTCACATACGAAGCGCCGCGGATGGTGATCCCATTGTTTCGAATGTTGGCCACATCTCCGTCGCAAACCCCATTGCCGCATTCGTTGCGAGGATCTTGATTGATGAGATTACCGTCGATAGTTAAGTCTGAGACTTCGATGTCGGTCACTCGAGTTGCCGTCACCCAGTTGCCTAGCTGATCTTGGATCACCTGATCATCTCCAATGACTAGCACAGGAGCTGGAAACTGATCGGCCAATCGAAAAGTTGTTCGGTCCATGCCTGCTCCGTGAATCTTCACGTGGTTCTTCTTGAGAACAATTTTCGATCGGCAATTAAAAGTTCCTGCCGGCACGTTGATCACGCCTCCGGCGGCTGGCAATGCAAGAATTTGCTGACGGAGAAATTCACACTCGTCTGGACCTTTCGGAAGCACGGCTACTTTGGTTGTTGGATAGAAAGCTGTGGTCTTGTATTTAAAATGCACCGACTGAGTGACGTTTGTGGCTTTTTTGATATTTTCTCTCAAGGTTGAAACGGCGACGATATTATCTCCGTACTCGCCGTCAGCTGCCAGCTCATAAAGGCTAACGCCGGTTTTGATGTTGCTATCTAAAATAGAAACTTTGTAACTTGCACGCAGATCGTAATTCGTGTTGCCAAGGGCTGGTTTAAAATCGGCATAATGAGCGGGGTCCCGGTCTTCGTTAGATAGAGTCCAGCTCGTGGGTCTCAAGGCTCCGCCGGATAGGTCGTGAATGCCAAGCCCTTTGGCTGGAGGTGCAATTTTGAGTTGCTTGGAAGTTCCGTCAGCATAGGTGACCGTCATCGTGTCTGAATCATGAGCCGCACTGGACATTCTTCCATCCGCATTCAGCTGCGGGCGTTTCCAGAACATGCTGCTGTAGGCGACAAGCCCAGTGTGCGAATCTTTTCTCCAATTGAAATCTTCGCGAGTGAACCAATGACTATCAACTGTGATATCTGCATCCATTTTCGTTGGAGACATTTCTAAACTGAGTGCCCCACAAAAAAGTTTGCTCTCAACCAAAAGAAAAGCCTGAGCTTGAGACGAGTTGGTGGCAGAAATGTACATGGAACGAACGATTGGAAAATCTTCAGAGGCTCCGCCTTGGCTGAAGAGGTTGTGAGCAGCAACGCGAAGAGAAGCGCCCGTAATCTGAGGTGGAAATCCAGCAAAACGGACATACCCACTTGAGCGGATATCGAACAGCTGAGGGTAATCACCAGAGGGGGATTGATGTCCGATGATCATTTCGGTTAGCACTCGGCCGGCTGCGGGGATGGAATTTTTATCGATAGGTGGTCGAATTGTGTTTGCCGAATAATCGGGATTTGCATCTGCCCAGGTTTTCAATTGGTAATCGCCAGAGTTGTCGCTGTCGACATAAATATCCATCGGAATCGTGTTTACAGTGACTCGTGGTCGTGGTGAAAAGTAAAACTGATTTCCATCATAGAGATTGGCTGTGCGAACAGCCAACTCTTCTTGATAAACCATTCCCACACTCTCCGGGCGCCCATCTTGAGGGGGGTCGAGAATTGGAACGGGTAGGATCACTGGCGCACGAAATGGAGACTGACATTGTTTGAATGCCAATTGTTTTAAGCTTTGCAAATTCATTTTTACGATCGATGCAGCAGCTGAAGGAGTGGCTGTAGCGCTGGCGAGGGGCGTGACTGCCGTAGCCGCCATCAGGCCCAATAAAACAAAGGACAGCGCCGGCCAAGCACGTTGAGTGTTCGAATCCATCGCATGTCTGAACATGCAGTTGTCTCTTTTCGTCGATTTTTCAGAATCCATCTTCAACATGGGGACCTCATTTTGTCGCTTTTCGTTTCCTGTTTGTGCTAGTCGCACT
>JAYTZS010000344.1:0-3200 GCA_043741885.1 Bdellovibrio sp.
GCGTTTCGTCAGAAGCCGATCGGTTTAAATAAATCTTTTTGACGTTTGGAAAAAACGAACTGAGCTCAGGTTTTCGATAATCCAAATCTATTAACAAAACTTTTTTACCAACGAGGCTCAGAGCAGTTCCTAAGTTGGCCACTGTAAACGTTTTTCCTTCATCGCTATTGATCGAGAAAAAAGTGGCAACTTTTGCACATCTTTCCTCTTTGTCTGTTGTTGAATTTTTAGTTGAATCTTTAGTTGAATTTGCAGCTGTTCCAATCGACTCTTCGGCCAGAATCCTCTCGATTCGAAAGCGAAAATTTCTAAATGCGGTGGCCTCTGGAGACCTTGCACTCTCATCAATCACCAAAAGGCTTTTATCTTTTCCAGCCAATTTGGGTGCTTGGCTTGAGCGCGGGATCTCAGCTATGCAGTTGAGATGCATTCGAACTAGGTCCTGCTTGCTTCGCAAAGTTGGAATAAAGAAATAGCGGATCAACAAAAGTCCCATGGCCAGACCCAAACCGACAGCAACTGACATCAATAGCCTCGACACCAAACGAAATCCCTCCGGCCGAGAAGCCACTTCCGGTTCGTAGACCAACTGCAAATTATTTTTCTGCCCAGCTTCTCGCACTTGAGTTTCCTGGAGCTTCGCTTGCAGTTCACCGTAGAGCTTCTGGGTCATTTCAATTTCTCGACGGAGCTCGGTCAACTTTTGGATTTTTTGTGGATACTTTTCGAAATCCTTGCCTTCAGAATGAAGCGCATTTTCTTGCGCTTCTATTTCGCCACGCAATATTTTTTGTTTAGATTTCAATTCACTGACATTTTTTTCTAATGATTGCCAATAGTCCCAGGAGTTCATTGACCAGTCATTTTGATTGCGACCCAATTCCTTTTCAAAATCTTGGATCAGTTGATTCAATTGGACTTTTGAATCGGCGGCAGAGGCTACAGTGCTTTCGGCAGTTCCGCTGCCATTGCTGGCTGGCAAGCGCTCATTGTTGTTCACTTGAATTTGATATTTGAGCAGATCGATTTTCTTTTGCAACTGCATCAAGTAGAGATAAGAAGGCGTCCCCGACTTCATCTCCGTGATATAAGTTTTGAGTTCCGTCTTAAATTGGCTCAGCAAAACTTCGTTCGAATGAAAACGACTTTTGAGCTCTCTCAATTTAGTTTTTGCCTCAATTTGGCCCTTGTCGTAATAGACACTGATCTCTTGCAGTGAAAACGACTTTTCTTCGACCTGCAAATTGGTCAGTTCTGATTCAATGGCCAGCAACTGAGTTTTGGTGTCACCAGTTAATTTCTCAAGAAAAGATTTAATCGCTCGCACTTGCGAGAGATTGTTATTGAAATTCACAGCCAGCAACATCCGGCCAGCTACAGACGACAGCGCTTGAGAAACTTCGGGTGAAGTAGTGATAGCAGACACGATCAAAGTGTCATTTTCCTTTTCTCGAGAAAGACTTAGACTTCCTGACAGAATATCTTGCCTGCTTTCCGCCTCTTTACCTGTAACTTCATCACTTTTAGCTTTAACTGTGCCAACAATTTCAGAAAAATGGTCGCGAATCCTTTTCTTTTGCTCTACCAGCTCAGGTGTCGAGCCGATGATCTGTCCCTGACCAAAAACTTCTTCGTACAGTGCTTTTTTATACTGCCGAGATTCAACGATGCTTTCCAGGACATACATTTTTTTGCTGACTTTTTTCTCGTCAAAAAAATTATCGAAATTAGGGATTTGAATAGCTCCAAGATTGTCTTCAGTCACCACTTGGAAAATTGTCGAGGATCGAAATCGAGGTGAATTCATCAGAGTCACCCATCCCGCTAAAAGCAAAGTGACACTGACCGCAACCACTGCCAAAAAAATCCGGTGGGAATAAAGGTATTTGAAAAGATCAACGATGCTGATCTCTACAAGTTCCTGTTTAGCTGGAGGTGATCGGTCTTTTTCTTGCATTAAAATGGGTTGCCTTTTCTATATCTCTGTTCTCTCTATCGGTTGAACTGAGAGGGTGAAACAGAGGAGAGCTGGCAGTTGAGACAGATTTAGACCTTTGCCCGGCTGGCAATTGTCGTATAAAGAGCAGCATATTCCTGGACCATTTTTCTTGGAGTAAATCTTTGCAAACAGTAGGTGTTTCCAGTTTCACCTAAAAGTTTCCGCAAGTTGGGATCACTCATTAGTTTTTGCAGTGCTTCTTTGAGTAGCCTCCAATCATTGGGCACAAAGCTGAGGCCGCCGTTTCCTTGCAAAATGTCTTGAATTCCAGAACTCAGTCGACTGGCGACAAAGGGTTTTTTGTGCAAATTTGCTTCGACCAAGGTCAAGCCAAAAGCCTCTCTTTCATCGATCGAGGGCAAAACGACGAGGGAACATGTGCTGTAAAGTCGCTCCAACTCTTGTGGGTTCGGGCTTACCACAAGTTCGCAAGTCCCCTGCATTTTAAATTTCCGAACGAGCTTCTCGATTTTTTTCTTTTCGGGACCGTTTCCTGCGATCACTAAACGCCAATTTGTTCCCCGGCAAGCTTGAAGCAGCAAGGGTAGACCTTTGTAGCTGACCCATCGCCCAACAAATAAAATAAAGTTCTGATCGCTCAACGGCAGGCTTGCAGACACCTCGGTTGCTGGAGCAATGACCTGACATTTGGCCATGAGTTGAGATCTGAGTTGATCATTCCACTGGCTGGTTAAAAGTAATTTATTTACTTCTGATGTAAACACAATCGCCTGAGCCTTCAACAACGCAGATTTTTGCGCAAAATGATTCAGCCCGCTCTTGTAGGAATTTTTTGGCAGATCGGCATGAACCGTGACGACCAACGCGACCGGCCATTTTGCAATTTTCCAGGCCCAAAGTGGATTGGGCAGATGCAGATGAACCAAATCCGGCTTCGATGCAAGACTGTGGAAACTTGGTAGAAAGGAAATTGGCTGAGAGAAGAAATCCTTCCAAGTTTTCACAGTTTGCAGTTGCAATCGGTCGCCCAGTTCCTCCACAGCGCAATCACGTCCCGCAACGATCGTCTGAACATCATATCCCGCGTTGGCTAAGCCACGAGACAAAAGCTCAACTATCGTCTCAATTCCTCCGTAATGAGGCGACCAAAATTTTCCGAGCTGGAGGATTTTCATTTTGTCAGTTCATTTGGGATTCTCATTGAAATCAAGTCGTTTTCTCCGACCGAATCTTTACAAAA
>JAYTZS010000345.1:0-8982 GCA_043741885.1 Bdellovibrio sp.
CATCGAGTTTTTAGGGTCCAAAGTGAGTGGAAATTTTGTCGTCCCTCTGGCTCCGATTAAAACTGGAATCGAGCTACGAGATGAGCATATGAAAAAGAAGTATTTAGACGTCGAAAAATTTCCCAATGCGGAACTCAAGATCTCGGAACTGCAACTAATTTGACTGACCACGCAATCGATATTCCTAGCTATCTTGGGGTTAAAGTCGCAGACCAAGTACAAATTCAAGTGGAGTGCAAGATTCAAAAATGAAAAAGGTCTTCGGCTCACTTCTGTTCTTGATTCTTTTCTCTTTGAACGCTCAAGCTTTTCCAGAAAACATCAGACACGGCTATTTTAGCTGTACAACTTGTCATGTGTCCCCTTCTGGGGGTGGAGTGCTCACGCCCTACGGGCGATCTCTTTCAGCCGAGCTCATGAGCACCTGGGGAACAAGTCGAAATGCGGGATTCCTGTTTAGTGATAATGAAGATGAAAAGCTAAACCCTCCTTGGTGGCGCGCCAATGCTTTCCTTAACGGAGTTCAAACAAGGCGAAATACCTCTACTGTCGAGAAAGCCCAATTTTTCCCTATGGAAGCCGACTTAGAAGTTGGTGTGGATACCGAGAAGTATGCAGTTGTTGCCTCTGCTGGATTTCGTGCCAAAGACCCCTCACAGTCGAAGGATCTCAATGAGTTTTTCTCCAGACGTCACTATGCCCTCATGCGAATAGGAGAAAATGCGGCACTGCGAGCGGGACGATTTCTATTTTCATTCGGTCTCAATGGTCCAGATCACGTCACTGCGACACGCCGAGGGCTCGGCTGGGATCAAGGATCAGAAACTTATAATTTTGAAGCCAGCCTGGTGAACGAAAAATCTTCTACAATTCTCACCCTTCTGACAGATGGGCAAAAGTCGGATCGAGTTGTGAACGACAAAGGGGCGGCGCTCAATGAATCCTTCTTTATTGGTGGAGATTCGAAACTTGGGCTTAGTGCTTTTCAGGGTGGCAATCCGCAAGCCAATCGTAGTGTTGTTGGACCCTACTGGATTTGGGCTTTCACAAAAGAATTCTATCTAGAATCAGAAATCTTTTACCAAAATAAAAAGGTTGTTGCTTCGGACAACACTCAAACAGGTTATGCGACATTTCACCGGCTGGGATACGAATTCGTCAAAGGATTTACTGCTTTTGCTCAGTTTGATCGAAGCTTTTTAGATTCTTCTGATGAAACAACCAAATATGATAGCTATGGTCCTGGAGTTCAGTGGCTTCCCTATCCGCATTTCGAAATGCTCGCCTATCTTGGCAAGGAAAAACCTTTCGGCCAGGAAGCAAGTGACTACTGGTGGCTAATGCTAAATATTTATTTATAGGAATTTTGTCTTGCTAGTTTTTAATTCGAGCCGCCACAAATTAAATTTAGGCGGCCGAACGCAAACCACTTTTTAAATTTTACTGTCCATAACAAGCGTGGGTTTCATCGCCGTGATGGCATGTGTAGGTGTCATCAATTGCGTAGTCATACATGTATCCAGAATCATGAACAAGATGGTGGCATTCGTGCTCATCATGAGTGCAGCCAAGAAAAATCCATTGATTGTAATGGTCCGCCGTCATTGATTGCTCGGTCACACTTCCAGATACATTTTATGAGGTTCCTCCTGCAGCAAATAAGCTTTGCATTCCAAAAACCATAATCAAGACGATCACCAATTTCATATTTATCTCTTTCATTGTAAGGAGTTTTTCGTCGGACTCAAATTTTTTAGCAGTCTGTTCAAAGTCGGCGCAATATGAAAAAATGGCTGGCTTTTCTCTGTTAGAAAAATACAGCCATGTTCCGCTGGCTTGACAAAAATGAACTCGAAGATTCCTTTTGATTCGCTGCAGATAGATACGCTTTTAAATTATGCATCGTAAATAAATCGCTCGCCTGTGGAGCGGGGGTGATCGCACGTGATGTTTATTCAAGGGTAGCACAATCCGTGCTCATAAAGTTATCAGAGTAGCGCATGAGTGATGAGGAACGGCTAGATTAATATTTGGGACTTTTTGTCATCATCTGTACGAAATTTCTCAAGGTAGTCAATGTGAAAAGAAAGAACTGGGAATGGGTTCCATTCAAGAGGTTCTGAACGATCACTACTCTGTCGTCAAATTCGATGAAGGCGTCAAGTTCGAAGAAGGATCAGTGGTTGAGAAAAAGTGATTTCTGAAAGATGAAATAATATTAATGAATGAATTTTAAAATCTCTGAAGAAATCACATCTGGGTGATTCAGTAGAACATTGTGGGTTCCGTCGACTTTCACTAATGTGACCGTATCTCGTTGAGGCAGACGGTCCAAGGCTTGTTCTTTTGTGTACTCGTCTCGGTCGCTTGCAATAATCAGAACAGGAATTTTTTTTACTTTTTCTAAAAGTTCATAGAAGTTTTGCTTCAACAGAATGTTTTCAAAAGATCCTGAATACGAAGCATAGGTGTGTTGACCCGCAGCTCTAGCGACCGCCGGAGGCAGTTCAGGTTCAAACATTCGAATCAGAGGATAGCTTATCGAGGGAATGAGTTCGTGGATTCTACAAACGAGCTGGCCCCAAGTTTTATCAAAGGTCATCGTAACCATGAGATGTGACGAAGATTCTGCAATTGCCTTTTTTAAAGACTCTTCGTCCGTCTTCATCGGTGGATTAATTAATACTAGTTTTTGAATTTTTTCAGGATGAGCAATTGCATAGTTCAGAGCAAGAAAACTACCCATCGAATGACCGACAAGCACCCAGCGAACTTCTTCTGCTGAATTTTGCGCTTCCTCAACGGCAGTCGTCACTTTCTTAATTTCCCTCAGATGCTGATCCACTGTGTACTCTATATCAGGTTTGGGAGACTCTCCAAAACCCAGTAGATCAATTGAAGTCATTTGGTGATGATCACCCAATATGGCAACAACTCCATCCCAGTAATGGTGAGATCCCAACATTCCGTGGATCATCAGGATCCGAGGCAGGCCTTTTCCCTCGACTCTGTAGAATAAAAGCTGATTTTCAAGCTCTTTTTTTGCTTGGTGATGTCCACATCCGAATAGGCTCAAAATGAGGGACAGCAATGATATCTTACAATAAAGGAACTTCATAAAACCTTTTCGGATCGTTGCCCTTTGTTCAAAATTGCTAGGGTCATAGTTAGCGTGATAGGAACTAGTAGCATCATTTGGATTACCGGCAACACGGAGACTTTTAGAATTGGAATTAGAGGATTAATGTCAGTGTAAGACCAACGACCGGCAGCGAGTCCAATTTTTTCAGTCTCGACTGCTATGAATAGCGCAATGATCTCGATGAGAATAAAGGTTTTTAGATCGAAATATCCAGACTTAGTTCTTACTTTGGGCCCAATCAAACACCTAACTAGAAATAATACAAAAAATGTCAGAACGACATCGCCTAGACTCGCTTTTACTATCGATAGTGGGATCGCTGGCGCTGCACGGTGATTGAAAAATGGTGCACACTGGTACCATTCCCAAACAAAATGAAGTAAAAACGAAATCAAGGTTATCAAAGGTATAAATTTAAAAATTAAATTCTTAATCACGAATGCATACTCCAAAATTTTAGAATCCAATAATTACTAGAATCCTGTCATCCAGAAGTCCACAAGGTCAGATTTCTATTTCTATTTCTAGAAAAGCTAGCTAGTCAGAGCGGCAAATAGAATTGAACAAATCCAGTGTCATCGAAAACGCCGACTGAATCTTCTGGCGTGATTCCTAGGTGATTGTACATGTACCCGACTCGCACAAACGCCTGATCCTGAATAAATATCTGTACCCCTGCTGCAATCGACTTCTCGTCTTTCACTCCTGGTCGTCCATCATGGTATTGATCATACTGAAGCTGAATATTTGTTTTTCCTGGTTGAATGGCATAATCCAGCCTTGAAAAATATCCTTTCGTGTAATAATTCTGATCCATAGTGGAATCTCGGTCTTTGCCTTGAGAGTATTCAAGTGCCACATCATATTTTTGCCATTTGATTGAATAATCGACAGCCCCGTGTTGCCGATAAAGAAGCCTCGAGCGATCAGCCATCCCGCCTGGGTGACGAGATCTTTTCGGAGTGTTTGGCATATAATCGAGAAAGTTCGTGTAGGCCCAACTTTTCCCATCAAAATAAGAAAGACCAATCTTTGAGGAGGACAACTTTTGACTCAACCTCAAAATGACTGGAACAGAATTATTTTTAATAGCTTTATTGACCATTCCAATCTGCTGGTTTGAGGCATCAGTCACAATCTCGTCCGTGAACTGGGGACCATCTGCAAGTCCAAGCGTGTAGTCAATATCTCCCAAAAAACCGGAAAGCTCTGCTCCCCGATCCGTAATGAATCCCAGATTTTTTCGGGTTAACGGATAGATAGGATTTGCCGGAGCATCTAAGACAGCATCAATCCCCCACTTAAAACGAAATCGACCAATCTTAAAAGCCGTGCCCGCAGGTAAAAAAGAAATATTCGAGAATATCCCATAGACGAAGCCATGATCATCCCCGATCTGGTCCTCACTTCCCGACAGAAGAGAAGTCGGAAGAAGTTGTTCCGCTAGAATGGAAATATTGTCACCGATGTTACCCGTAATATTGAGCTCGTTCACATGAATCACGGTCCCAGGAGCGTTTGAGCCGACCGTCATATAGCGAAGATCAAATAGCACCCCTAGATTGAGACCACCAAAAGATCCAAGTGGAATGTCATCTTTTTTCGCCTCCTTTGCAGGCGCTTTATCGATTTTTGGATCCGTGAAATCGAATCCTTGGGCATTGACCGAGTTTGCAAAAAAACTCCCAATAAGAAACACTCCTAAGAGAGAAAACTTTTTCATACTTTCCTTCTGAGCAAATCTGCCCACCATGCTTCATAAAGAATCCGAATGGCCATAAACCCCCACCCTACAACAGACATCACACCTGCAATCGCTGAAAACACTTCGTATTGGCTTCCACCGAATTTGATCGCCCACCAAGAGGAGACATCCAGAAGCCCTGCCGACAAAGCAAGAGAGATAAAAACAATTTTCCAAAATTCATTGAGCTTCGAAAATAGGAACAGGGCGCTTGTAATAAAGTACATCGTCCCATGACCGAAAAAGTGGGCATGGGACGTAGCCATCAGCTTCGGAAGCTTCATGTAAAAGAAGTATTCAGAGGTGGACTTGAAAGAAATCTTTGTGACGGCATACACTTCTAACAAAGCAAAAATATGCACCAGCCCATAGGAGATAAGAGTGAGTGTGGCCAGTACCTTCGCGCTAGACGGAAAATCCTGAATAAGAATAGGCGGCGTCCACGATTTTCTTTTCCTTAATAGAAAAAAGGCCAAGAGAGCCAATCCAAGTAGGAAATAAATAGAAAACGAAATCAGCACCAGCTTTGCAAAAGGGAAAAGGGACTCGGGAGACACAACTTGAGCTGGATCTTGCGTGCCAAAATCTAAATTCTGAGACCTCCCCTGCTCACTCAACAGGAGAATGACTGAGAGTAAAAAATATTTAACAGAAATTATGTTTCGCCGCATTGAGACTCCTCTTTAAAAATTCAATTCCACTTCGGTGATGAGTTGGCTGTCATAATCACGGTTTATGGAAATTGGAATTTGATATGCGAGCCCAATGGCATTGCCATGAGGAATTTTAAATTTCAAAGCCAGAAGAGCATGAGAAGTCGACATGTCTTTTGCCGCTTCTCCTCGAAATTCTAACACTGGAAACATTTTTTCTGTCATCCGACCGACAAAGGCAATTTCCCATTCCGCCATTTTTTCAGGCGCGTTGTAATGCACCACCGAATTAACTGACAAAATAGAATCCCAATAATAAGCAAATGAGAGACCAGATAAGTATTTATTTTGATTGTCTGTTGTGGGACCCGTCGGAAACTCGATCTCGCCGATCAAAGCGACTCCATTCTCACCCGATTTCAAGAGGGCATACTGTAACATCAGCTCCGTGTTGTTATGGGTGGCAATCGCATCATTTCTCAAATGCAGTCCGAGTCTATCTGCAATACCCGCCTCCACATGAAATCCATAAGTTCCACTTGCCAGTCCCAAGTTTCTCTCTGTAACGGACATTAATCTGACGCTGATTTCGCCTGGTTCGTCAGGCATTCCCATATGCGCCACAAAAGGATGCACCAATGCATGATGGCCACTGGTTGCCTCGGTAGAGATGACTGCTTCATCCGCGTGCCCAGATGTGGCATCGCTCTCATTTTTAGGTTCGTGCGCAAGAGCTAAGGAAGCCGTTAGCAAGCTGATGGATGTGATCAGAGCCAATCTTGTTAAACATTTGTTCGTCATCGTTTTTCCTTCAGGTTTATGATTTTTTATTTTTATTAAAGACACTTCGAATAATCAGTAAAGATTTTTTAACAGCTTCCACCACTTGCTCTGACTCGGATACCAAAGCCGCACTTGCTGGCTGAATGTCTTTGTTTATTTGTAGTGGTGACTCGTAAGTTTTATCTTTGAACTGATTTAAAAATATCTGACCACCGAGATCTTTGCTCAGTTTATTTTTAATCAAGACGACGTTTTTGATTTTTCCTGACAAATCAACTCCCACTCCCACAATCAGTTTCTCAGGACTCACACTGGGAGTGGAAAAAAGCGCAACTCCCACACGAGTGGCAGTTCCCGCTTGATCTTTGACTGCAAAATAAAAGGTTGGGACTGAGTCCGAATCTGCCAGCTTTTTGTTCAAATCTTTTTCGACTTCTTTGGACTGCTCCGGAAACAAAGTTCCCTCAAGCACAGAAAACTTCTGAGTCCCAGGAAATATTTTTTTCAACTCAGCAGTCGGAAGCGAAGATTCTTCAATGCGACTGAGCCAGTCACCCGGATTTTTTGCAGTCGAAGCGCTGTCGCCTGGATTGGACTTTCCAGTGATTTCGTCGATATTTGTTATTCCATCTTTATCTGAATCTCTTTTTTCGATCGTTAAAAACGCGGCCGGGGTCATTCCGAAGCGCTGAAAATCTTCGCCGTAGGCGTTGAGCTGGGATCCACCGCCCTTGCTATGACATAAGGTGCAAGAAGTGGCGTAGCCATATTTTTTTTCCCAAAGTCTCTTGTAAGACGGAAGCGCCGATGACATTGGACTATAAATTAGGAATAAAAACATGATGATGAGCATAGAACTGATTTTTAAATTTTTTCCGTACACAAATTTCTCCTAGTTTTTTTCAAAGATTTTACTGGAAATTTTTAAGGCTTTTTGGGCAGCTCTTGCCACAGCCTCTGAAGCTTTCGGAGCTTGAGGCACCACCTTGTAATCTTTCCCGGCAACGATGGCATCCTTAGCGGTCTTACCAACAAACTGGTTTAAAAAATCGTCTTTGCTCACAAGTGGGTTTTCGGACGTTTCCCATAGATTGATGTTCTTGATTTTGCCTTCATTGCTCATTGCCACTGAGACTTCCATTCCACCGTTGTCCCCTGTCTCATCAATAAAGAGGATGGCTCCAAGCGTAACTGGCTTCTGGCTAGCTGAATCTTTTGTTTGAGCTAAGTAAAAAGTGGGGCTTCGCTCGTTGGAGTCGGTTGTGATTCCATCTGCCTTCAGTTGAGATATTTGAGCTGACGTGAGGCTAATTTGCTTTGAAATGAAACTTTTGGCTTCAGGCCATACCTGCCTTAATCTTCTTTCAGGCCACTTTTTCTCATGAGCAAAAGCTGCAGAAGACAATAGGAGAAGGACAAAAAAAATCTTACCGAGCAATCTTTCAAGCTTCATGGTATTTTCCTATCGTTTAATTATTCGTTTAATTATTCGTTTAATTATGCATATTCTTCTATTCGGTCATTTGAGAAGCCCTGTGCTCGCGCCAGAAAAACCCTAGACTGGCAATCCACAAGAAACCGATGCTTAACAAAACCCACCTGAAATCTGATTTGATCTGAAAGTTGATTGCCACCATCAGAGCAATCGACACCAGGCCCGCGAGAAAGACTCCGGCCGCCGCTACTAGAGAATGACGGTGAAATGATGTCATAGCCACCGTGATATTTAACAAACCCAATCCGAGGATAAATCCACCCATCACTCGAAACACTCGCATCAACCATGGATTCAGGTTTAATTCGATTGAGCTCAGCTGGGCTTCAGTGAGACCAATGAAAAGTCGATCCTCTGCCAAAAGTGCCGGACGAAGCGCCATGAAATAGAATCCCATCACAATAAGTGCGAGTCCGAACAAAATGAGAACATTTGAAGACCAATGGGGCGCAAGCAGAAGACTCTTGGTCATTTTTAATTTCTCCACTTAGCCCCCATCGTTCAAATGACTCCACAGTTCAAATTCTTATGCTGTCTGGGTCTCAAGCCGTAAAAGTTGGCGTTCGCTTTTTTGCCGAAGGAAAAATGAGTGGATCAGAGACCAACTGATTCCCACTACAAAAGTGTAAACGGCTCCTATAGTCAGAACTCCGATAAAGTCGAAGAAAGTAAACCCAGTTCCGGCCTGCGCTATTTGAGTAAAACTCATTCCATGAAATAATTTACTTGTCGCCGTCACGATAGCAGCTGGTGCAATGACATAGAGAAGTGCACAAAGCGAATAGGCGGCAGCCCAAGTTGCACTCAAGCTTAAGCCGTCGACAACAGGATGGATTGAAACGCCAGTATGAGAATGTTGGGTAATTAAATCTCGACGAGCAAGTTCTTCTTCCACCCGAAACTTCGCAATTGTTTTATTGTATTGATCTTCACTTATTTCACCTTTAGCCAACCTTCGTCTTAAGATCAGGTTAGGATCCAAACTGTTCACCCTTGCGCGCTCGGGAATGTTGAATCCAAACACCCCAATCATGGCAAAAATCCAGAATCCCCACCACAAAAGATGCATTCCCCAAAACGGTGTGCTGTACATGTCCATAATGACCTCCTTAAATTGTTCGTCAACGAATCAAAGTATTGCAAAATCGACTCTCGGTGCCTGATT
>JAYTZS010000346.1:0-3169 GCA_043741885.1 Bdellovibrio sp.
TTTTACTAAATGAAACTTTAGATATTAGGTATTTCAAAACAGCAAAATCAGTGTTAGTTTAAGACTATGGTCAACGCTTTAGCGAAACACAGTGAAAAACTTATTTACTTCTATGAAATCGCTAACTATCACAGCCTTCAGGGAGCTGGACGCGCATTAGGAATCTCAGCGCCGAGCCTCTCCCATGCGATCAAACAATTAGAGAGCGTCTTAGGTTTTGCGGTTTTCAAACGCAGCTCTCGGGGGGTGACCCTCACTGCAAAAGGGGCGCGCCTTTACAGCTATTGCCAAAAAATGTTTCGTGAAATGGATGATTTGCAAAAAACTTTCTCTGCCTGCGATCCCAATAACATTCAGAAAATTAGGATAGGAACCTTTCCCTCAATTGCCATTTATCTTTGGCCTCTCATATTTGAAAATTTGAAGTTGGAGCCAAACATCTCGGCGTCCATCACGACAGGCCGTAGCCATGACATTCTGGAAGCTTTGGTTAGTCGAAAAATCGATTTAGCTATCACTTTGGGCAGCGTAAGCCATAACAAACTGAATCGGCAGGAATTATACCAGGATGATTATGGATTTTTTATCAGCAAAAAAGCAAATGCGAAGCTTATGAAGCGAAAGGCTCTAAAGGAAATAGACCTATTCTATTTTCCAGACGCCAAAGACACCCAAGGCAGATCTTTACAACAGTACGTGAGCGCATGGAATTTACCTTTTAAAGAAGTTTGTGAAATTGATTCGTTTGAAGTCATTGGAGAATTTGTTAGAAATAATTACGGTATAGGTATCTTGCCAATAAAATCGGCACGCATTTTTAAAAAGGAACTAAACCTGCTACAAGTCGACGGCGTTCCGCAAAATTTCGGCACCCATCATTTTTATATCTCTTACAGAAATGATTTAGAAATCAAACAAAGAACCTTGGACTTTATCATTAATTCATCTGCTCAGTCGGTTGTTAAAATGAACCAGCAGTCTTGGTAATCTGTCTCAGACTGTTATTTGAACAGACCTGTTTAATCAGAAACCTTGAAATGAAACGTCGAACGAGCATGGTAGAAACTATTCGAACCAGCCTTTAGCCTTGAAGCCTCCCTCGCTATTATCAGAATCTACTTTGAACTATGCAGACAGAACCTTGCGCTTTTGTTACACTTAGAGATGTCCCATAATCGGAGTTCTATTTGAAGCGGAAAATCTGTGCGTTCCTCATTTTGTTTCACGTCTTGGTGTGCGCCGATATTTCTAGTGCATTCGAGACTTCGACCTGTGGCCGAAACTACGTTCCATTCTTAGGGGGGCCAGCTGCCCAGAAAAATTTTGAATTGATTGAGTTGATCAAACGCGAAATTGTCCCCTCCCCTTTTTTTTCTGCTTGCCAAAATGGAACCAGAAAAAGTGAGATTCCTGGATTGATGGCCAGGACCTTGCCCGAGCGAAATGGGCAGGGCGATGGGCAGGGAAAACACGCTCAGGATTTTTTTCGCTTAATTGCAGAGAAAGTAAAGCTCTACCTCGCTCGCAATCAACAGCAATCCGAAAAGCTTATGAAATGCATTGATGGGAACAACCTCAAGTGTGAAGAAGAAAGCATTAAGAAGATTCAAACAACAGCGTCAGCCGCGCGAGGGCACCTAGCTCTGGTGCAAGCTTTGGAGTCACTCAATTTGGCGGCAGCAACCGGTCAGCCAAATTTCACCAAAGGTTCAAGTGCTGCTCCCAATGGACTTTCGAAGGGAACTCAGTGGGATCAATATTCCGATGCTGAATTCGAAGAAGCTAAACTAGTTGCTAAACGCTACCAAGAAGAAGCAATTGCAGAAGCAAAGAAAAATCAGAAAATAAGCCAATCAAAGACGCCGCCTGAAAAGGAAGTCCGCAAAATCATAGAGGTCTTAGCGGCTCACCATTTGTATGAATATCGCAAGCTGATGATAAACAATATTTCCCTCCAATTCATTCCAAATGAAAAGCCCAAATTTTCACAAATCAACAATGCCTTGGCGCAATTGGAGTCAAATCGAAGCCTAGAAGAGGCTGAAATGAACGAGGTGATTCGAAAGATTGATCAGAACCCAAATGAGTTCGATCGAGATCATCTTTGGCTGTTGGATTATAAATTTTTAGTTGAAGAGACTTTGATGGAACACCCTCAATTTTGCAGCCTAGCAACTTCACTGGATAAGCTCAGTTCCAATTCGGACACTCATAAAGTTTTAGCTGTGTTTGCACTGGCTGCCGTCGTGCCCCCGGTCCTTGCAATCGCGAGTGTGGGCGCTACGATTGGCGCCGCCACCGCCGTCAACATGGCTATCGGCGGCGCAACTTCCTACGTCTACCTCAGCGACTCTTATTCAAAACTTAAAAAGGCAGAGCAAGCAGCAAGGGTCGGCCCATCGGCCGAGTCCGCAGTCAAAAGCCAAAAGGAAGTTGATTCAGCAAATACAGACCTGAAAGTTGGGGTTGCGGCATCCCCGCTCTTGTTTATGAAGATGTCCACGAAGCAGATGCTCGGATTGGCGGTCGGTACAAAGGCAGCAATGTTTTTAGGTATGTCTTTGGATCAGCTGAACCAGTCAACGCCATCGACTGTGAAGGCAAGCGGTGCGGTATTCAAAAAAGTAGGAGAATCTGGGGTTGTGACGAGGGCGAAACCTGATGGTCTTTGATCCCGGAGGGCTCGGCGCATGATTGTGCTGGAGAATTTGGTTGTGCGGTTGAGTTGAGTTTGTCTTTGAAACCAGCTGTTGATTTACAGCTGGCTAATGATTGAAACAATTCGATTCGAAACCGACTTTTATTTGGCTCCTGCAGGAGCATCGGCGGCAACGCGAGGAAGCGTCTGCACTGGTGCAGCAGTCGCGGCAGTATGGTCAGAGAGAGTGCCTCCGGCTTGATTTTTATCGTCAAAAAATCCTAATATTTTTTGCTCAATGTCTGGAGTAAGAATGATACCGAGTGCAACAGCTAGAGCTGCAACTGATTTCACGGCACCGGTGCTAATCTTTCCACCCTGGTAACCTCTTGCTCTTTCACGAGCTAGACGATTCCGATAATCTTCATATGCTTTGTCATTTTGCTTCTGTAGGGCTTCTTGATATGCTGGAGTTTTGCGTTCTGCCAGCGCTGCGCGATCCCTTTCTGTGCTAGCCCGTTCAGCCGCTTC
>JAYTZS010000347.1:0-8878 GCA_043741885.1 Bdellovibrio sp.
AACGTAACTTTGAGGAAGCTCATCCTGATACGCCTTAATGAGGTGACTCTACCGCAAGTAAGTCACACAATTCTTTCCGAAAATTGGGTGACCTCCCCAAGTTGAGGTTCGTAATTCCTAGAATTCTTTACCGGTCTACGCAAAAGTTAACGTACCTTTCCAATCCAAAAGTCATTGCCCGCAAAGGCCAAGCAGAAGCTTCAAGCGTGCCTGGGGTTGAGCTCAGCTCGCCTTCAGATCTCGTAACTTTTTGCGCAGCACAAATAATAAAAAGACTCCGAGGAATGTGAGATAGAGGTAACCGACCGGAACTCTGCAGAGCCAACAAGGATGCCAAAGAATAAATTCGGAAGAAAACTTAGAAAAACCATAGGCTGGATTGAAGACAAACCATAAGAGATCCTCAATCATCCAGAAAAATATCAAACAGCTAAAAATCTCTCGTTCTATTTTCAACGAGACCTTTTGAACGAACAAAAATGAAAAAGGAGGAAAATAAACGGAAATAGCCAAAAGCGATAGCCGGTCATCGGTCTGCCGCCCCGGAAAAGATCCAGCCAAGTGGGAAGGTTTTGCGCCCAGCCTCCAAGTCCTTCAATCTGAATTTCCACCATTGTAAAAAAAGCGGCGAGCACGGATATGTAGATGAAAAAGAAATAGCACAGATTCAAAATTAGAATCAGTTAGGTTTATAACAAGATCCATTCACAGCTGATTTGTCTGTCAGATCTTTAAACATATAAAATTGACTCGGTCCAAAGTTGCTGCATTTGTTGGCATTAGTGAACTTATCGTGACCACAACGACAAAAAACAAAACCTGACACAAGTTCATTTTATTTTAAGCTATCTTGCCCGCACCACCCTAATCAAAGGACTTTTCATGAAGCAGCTTCTACTCATTCCCGCACTCTTGATGTTTTCTCAACTTTCGATGGCTTGCCTTGGCGAAGCAGAGATCATGGCCGCTGTTCAAATGGTTCAGCCCATTAACAGCGAATCCTGCTTCGTTGCGATCAATCCCAATTCAGTTCGTTTTTACTCTGAGAACCAGACATGCCGACTGAGCCTTGAAGAAGTCTTGCAGGGCACAGTTTCGATCAAAGCGACAAGCAACGGAACATGCCCTATTCATCCCGGTGGCGAAATCGGTGGCATTTTAATCAAAGATGCGACTGGGAAAATTTCACTCCAATAAACGAGATTTTTTTAACCGAGAGTCCAGCGGCTTTGGATCGCTGGACTTTTTTGCAATCCTTTTCACCCGGCAGCTTTGCGATTGGACTCTAAATTAAATCCGGCAAGCGCGGACTGTGGGTCAGACTTCGGTTCGAAATTAAGCCGCGACTCCAGAGGTTCCAGTTGAGACAATCCCATAGCGGGTCATCCACTTGAACCGGAGGATGAAATTCAAGCACAGCGTCTATCCGATCAAATTGACCTAGCTTAAAAAGATGAATAGGGAAAAAATCTCGGTCGATATAGGCGACGGGTCTCAGAGGTTGATAACTGATTCTAAACGGCTGAACCAAGAGCTTCTTTTCAAAAGCGATTTCAAAAGCACCTTTCTTCCAAGGCTTTGCCTCACTGAGGCTAGTTGTTCCCGAGGGAAAAATGACGACTCTTCTCCCCTCATCTAAGGCTTGATGGATTGCTTGGCGTGCTAGCTTTCGGGAGGGACCGTGCTCACGTTGGACAAAGACGGTTTGGATCTGTTGAGCCGCTCTCCCGAAGATGGGCCAACGGCTAAGTTCTTTTTTTGCAACGAACGACAAATCCGGCGAAGCCGACATCAAAACTGGAATGTCTAGGTAGCTGACATGATTGCCAAGGAGAAGCAGCGATTTTTCGACGGTAGGAGTTCCTACAACAGTCAGATTTATTTTGAGGGTGCCCAGGACAAGTTGTGCCCACTCTGTTTTATTCGCAGATATGGACATTTGCGAGTCTTTCGCTTTTTCGATCGCCTTCCAAGTGTGCGAGACAATTTGTGAGCAACGTGAAAAACCCTGAACTGTTTTCATCTTTTGATGATTACATTATTTTTAAATAGAAAATATTTTAATTTTGTCAGGATTTGAAAAATCCAAATCTATATTCACAGAAAAACCTAAAAATGAAACGGCCCTGAAGTTTGCTGCCTTTCAGGCAGCTCAAGCTCACATTCAATCTCTAACTCAACTGCGTGAAGGGAGCTCAGAAAATCGAAAATAAATCCAATAGTCAGGAGAATTAAGCCTATCAAAGCCAAGAGAAAAGTGATGACGGCCACATTCGCTGTCGGAAAGCCAAAAATAAGATTCGAGAAAGTAGCAGCGATCGTGATCACGACAAATAAAATGCAAACACCACCTGCCGTCATGGTGTTTCGTAAAAGTCTCGTTCTTCGATAGAGAATTCGCAATTGCATCAGATGGTTTTCATGCTCTCTTCCTTTTGAAGGAAGAGCTTTGATTTTAGATAGAATACTTCGAATTCGGTCAATGCACCTTCCAAATCGTGGCGCCATGATACTAGTTAAAAACGCAACACCCGTGATCAAAGTCACAGGTACGATGGCGGACGCAAGAATCTCCGTAATGGGAACCGAAGTGAAGGGTGTGATCATTGAGCTCAAAACTCTAACTGATTTTTAAAAAACATTGGTCAGGATTCAGTCAGGATTAATCTTTTTAAAAGTTTGATCACTTAGAGAAGATGACAAAAAGCCCAACAAAACCCTGACAGAGACTTTGTTGTTTTCACCTCAACGTTCGCGTTCAATAGACCTCATAAGGGGATGTGAATGAAAACTCTTACTATAGTCTTCGCTTTTCTTTTTTCTTATCAAGCGCAGGCAATGCACCTGCCTGATCCTCTCCTCACCCCGAGTGTTCTTTGCACCCAATCAGATCCAGATTTTATGGGGCTTGATTATCCTGAGCAGATTGCAAGATGCAATCGCAACATTCAGGATCAAGAAAAGTTAGATGTGGCTGAAAAGTACGGAAGCATTCCAAGAGATCAATGGTCCAATTATGAATTTGATCACCTGATTCCACTTTGTGCGGGTGGCTCAAATAGTCCTGAAAATCTTTGGCCCCAGCCAATTGAAGAAGCAAAAGGAAAAGATGTGATTGAAGTGAGAGTTTGCAATCTCATGAAAGCCGGAAAAATGTCTCAAGCAGGGGCAATTGCAGAGCTGAAGCTGTGGTTTCAGTCTCTCGAGAAATAACTAGTTGTTCTGCTAAGCTTAGGAATTATACTTTAAGACCTGCTCAAGTCCTCGAACTGGCAAAGTGATATGCCCCTCCCCCGCTATTTTAAAATAGACTGCATGGGGAATGAATTTCGCCATGCTCTCGGACATTTGAAAGGGCAGAACTTGATCTTCCTCTCCATGCCAAAAATGAATGGGCCCTTGAAACTTTCGAATGTCAGCTCCCCAATCTGACAAAAAGACTATTGCATCTTGCTTGGGCCCCAGCCCGTCTTGATAAAATGCCTCTCTGAGACTGAGCTCCAGAGCTTCTCGAACCTCTGGAATTTGCATAAATTCAGAGTCAGTGAGTGAGGAAGGTAAAAAATAATTGAGGAGTGGGTTTTGCGATCGGCTGAGAACTTTTTTAGAACCCTGAGAAGAGATTAGAGCTTTCTTAAGAAGTCTTCCGGGAATCCAAGGCAAAGCCTTAAGTCCGAGGTAGACGCTCATCCGAAAATGATTTTGCATTTCGAGCAAGTGCAAAGCACCTAGGCCGCAAATAACATGAGTTTGCAAAACCTGAGAAGCCTTCAGTTGTGAGAAACAAATCGCATAAGGAGTTCCACCGCTCACTGAAAACACTTCGAACTTCTTCCATCCAAATTGTTCCGTCAAAAGATTTGCCAACTCAAGAGAGGACTTAAGGCTATCAGTGCTTTTGATCTCAGTTCGATTATAACCCGGGCGATCAAAGCAAAGAACTTCTAGATTCATCGTTTCAATAAATTTAGCAAAAATCTGAATCTGCGAACTTGATCCAGGGAAACCATGAAAGAATAAAATTTTTCGTGCCCCTCTTCCTAAATGACGATAGGACACAAGGCCAAGAGTGGTTTTTAGGATCTCAGCATCTGAAATCATTTTTGGTACCATAGCGAAAGGGCCCTCTCCTGGTTTTTGAGCTTCACGGATTCCTTGAGAGAAGACCAGTGCTGGGGAGAAGCTGTGGCGCGAAGTAAAAAATCGAACAGACTGAGATGTCGTCTCAGCACTCGCTTTTGCCTGTGAGGTGCTACAGGATTGAACGGCCCCAAGCTTGAGAAAATCTGCAGAGGATTTTTTTTCATCCAGAGCCAAGAGCCCATTTCAAGAGCCAGGGGCAAGTAGGTCTGGTGATTCACAAGTCTAAATTCTTGGTAGATATAATCCCAAAGGTCTCCATGGGTTGTGTAATTCAGAGATTGCGGCTCAATTTTATAAAAGTGGTGAGGATTCATTTTCTCAAAACTTTGCGCCAGAGCATACATTTCGCTTAAATGCGGAAAGGGCGTCTGGGATTTCGCAAAGGGAAACCAGATTTGGTCTTGCAAGCCGAATCCCGAATGGAAATCAACGGTCACAACTGATTTTGATTGGAAAAATTGATTTCGACAGAAATCAATGACGGCTTGAGCTTCAGGCTCAATACCACCGTAACCGCGAAACCAAGGAAGCTTTGGAGAAATCCTGTGCCCTCCCAGAAGCCAGGTGGGATTACCCTCGGCCTCGACAGGAGAATTTCTCATTAGGTCCACTCCTCGGGGATTCGAGCGAGTCTTGTGCAGAATCCCCAAAGGATTTACGAAGGGAAAAAACAGGACTCGAACTTTCTTCAACGTCTCCTGAAGAACTTCGTCCCATAACAGCGCCTCTGAAAAACTTTGCAGCAGTGCTAAAACGACCTGTGAGCCAATCCTCTCCAGTCCATGCACGCCTCCAAAGAGTCCGAGCACAGGAGCTTCAGGATCTTTGCTACCAAAACTCAGAGCCATCAAAGGAAGCTCATACTGAGCACAGCTCGTTTTTCCTAATTGATGAACTTCAGCTATCCAGCTGATATCGATCAAAAGCTTTTGCAACAAGTTCCATTCTGGAAACCTGGCAGCTAAGACACGTTGGTCAGGAGCTCTTGTGATTCGGTTGGCTTCGGGATTGAATGCTTTTTCCACAGTGCCTTATTTAAGTTGTCTTTCTCTAAGATCGTCAAGAAATCGATGCATTTAAATTCCTCGTCGTAAGCGGGCTCTCCTGCTAAGTAAGCTCCCATTTTTAAGTAGGACTGACAAAGAGAAGGAACCAAAGTTTCAGCTTCAATCGTTTCATCCAGTGTCAGCTCTCTGTCGAAAGACTGAATCCAGAGATCAATCGAAGGCATCGAATATTTCAGTTTTGGCGGACAAAAATATTGCGGAAGATATCGATCTTGATCTTCAAACAATCGATACAAAAGGGCTGCTTGCCTCGGGCTTTCTGTTTTAATCGAAGCACAACCAAAAACCAGATCTGCATTGGTTTTACCCATGTACTGAGTAATTCCTTTCCATAAGAGAGAAATGACAATTCCTCGTCGGAAGTCCTTGTGGATGCAGGCTCGCCCTAATTCCAGTTTCACTCCTGGTGCGGCAGTGATTCTTTCCACATTGAATTCATTGCCAGAGTAAAAGGAATTTGAAAACAAGGAGCAATTGAGGCGATAAGTGCCAACAATCTGATTTGTTTTTTTATCCATGATGATGAGGTGGTCACAGATAAAATCAAACTCATCGACGTCAATTCCGTAGGCCTTGGTTTTGCCGATCATTTCTCTATGAAAGACTTGATATCGAAGTTTCAGAGCCTCGATCAATTCTTCACTTGTCGTGACGGTCTTTAGAATAAAGGTTCCCACGTGAAGCAGAATTTCTACTTTCGGTCTGAACTTGTGAACCTGGTTCTTTCTCATCTTGTAGTAATCAAACATCTGAGCCCTCCCTGGTTGAACTCATTGTTGCTTACTTTTCAAATTAAGATTGTCAGGATGTTGTCAGGTTTAAAAGTAGATTCCTGTTCACAATCAAGATTGGTAAAATCCAGGAAAAAACAGAGTGATCATTTTTTCTGAGCTTCTTTGTATTTGTCATCAAAGTATTTTGACATGAGATTTACGTCTTTCTCGATGTCATGAACATTAACCGAATTAACCGCCCTGGACCACACGGCCGCGTTCCGAAGCGAGTGGGAATGAATAATTCCCAGAGTGTAAGCTTCATATCGAATGATGTCTTTATTGATATCCTTTGTGCCGTCGTCTAAGGAGACCCCCACGTCACCAGCAAAACCTGGACGAATTAAGAAGTCGCTGCCATCAATCTGAATAACTTTGTAAAATGGAGAGGCATTCCTTCCTTGAACAAATTGAAGAGTGCTCGTGATTCGCTGCTCAGTCGCAGGGATATTCGGTGAGACCGGGTACACCGCAGGTCGAACTTCTTGCTTCACTTCCAAATGCAATAAAACGCCACCGTTGTCGATCAAGATTTCAAACCGACGAAGTCCACCCGACCCTCCTCCCACTTTGCTCGTGGCAACCAGGTCGAGCACCCGACTTTTCGGATCAAGAATTTTCCTATAGGATTTCAGAGCGGACATCAGTTGATCTCTTTCATTTGCTGTCACTTCCACCATTTGAGCATCACGAATAAACTTATTTTTTGCGATCTTGCTGTCTTTTGGCGAGATTCCCTTTTTTGTAGCTTTAGCGATCATCACTTGAATACTGTCTGGCTGGGGGAAGCTCTGATGGTTCAAACCCAAAGTGTAAGCTTCTAGAATCTTATTTATTTTCGTCGACGAGTCGTAAAGATTAGAACTCACCATCAGCCGATAGAGCTCTAAAACCACGGGGCAAGGTCCTGAATCATCCATATCATTCATTGTGAACAGAGGCGATTGATCTTGTTGAAGAAGCACTCCAAAATTTTCAGGGTGTGCATCACCCACACACCAACCCTGAGCCGATGTTAGACTTGAAATCCCAGGGAAATTGGCCTGGTTGTTTTCAAAAGTAATATAAAATAAATCGACAAATGAGCGAAGAAAATGAAAAGAATTGTCGGCAGCTTTGACTTTCACAGAATCAAATGTGTAGGGGTCATCTCGAAGGCGCCCAACGCCGGCAGAGGCGAGCAAAGGGAAACAAACACTTAAAATAGAAAGGGCTGCAACGGCTCTATTGGATTTCAATTTCATGATAATCACACCTCGATCCGTTTTTTATTGCAATCTGAATGCCGCTCAAGATCAAAACAATGGCCTGCATTCCGAAGGAGTGGCTCCAACCTTTAGACAGGAAGCTCAAATTTGACTCTGATTTCTCTTCACCCTCAATTTTAGGTGCCGGACCGTCCTTGAGATGGTTTTTCGAATTGCTAAGGACCGATGCCAAGGCGGCCGACTTCTTACTTTCATCGATTGGATTGAAAATGGACCAAGCGACAAAGGCTTCTTTCTGGATTAAGGACAATCAACCCTCAATGAAGGACAAGAAGTTTCTGGTACACCCCGGAACGACCTCAAAAACGGCTCTTTCACTCTTCTTGGCGTGAAAGCTAACTAAGAAGGTTACTGGATCTGCTCAGACTTTTCCGTTGGCAGTCGGTTTGGTCGCAGGATTTTACCTTTGCCTGAGAACTCCGAGGACTCTGAATAAAACATTGGGCGAAATATCGCCCGTGTCTCCTTTCAGGATCCTTCTGATCCTCGACCTTGAAGTCTCAGCTTTCTTTGCTAATGAAGCCACTGTCATTTCTTGTTTATCAAACATAAATTTAATTCTCTATTTTACATCATGACGAACTTTTCGATTCAGATTACCGGGCTCTTTGAAAAAGAGTATGAAAGAAGCTCGGACCTCTTCTATCAAAGTTGTCCCGCGCTCAAGTAAATCCTCGGCTGCACCTGAGTGAAAATTGCGACCATGAACACCTCCATTCTTTATTGGAGCACAGCCACGATATATTCATGATGAACATCATCAGCATGCTCACTCGGTGGAAGTTCCTAGCGGGGCACACCATAGTCATTGGCATCGCCATGAACCGATGAAGCATTCCCACCCCCACTCTCTGGATATTCACCATCAGCACACGCATGAAAATAATCAATCCGGCTAGTCCTTTCAAATTGTCACAACGGCTTTTGAAAGATTCGCGGACTTCCCCAAGTCGAGGTTCTAGATTCATAGATCACTTTCGCCTGCGCTCTCCATATCCAGGCTTGAAGGACATCGAGTCGCCCCGTAGCAGCAAAAGCAATGATAATGCTGATGATCCAAGTGAAGAGTTTATCGAGATTCATTTTGACCTCCGTTGTTCTTATTTTCTGAATTCTTTGGTTTTGCATTTGGAACCAAATGATCCAGTGATCCTTCTTGCAGCCGCCCGACCACGGCTTTGATGACATTGTAGCTCCAAGGCTTTTTCATTCGGGACTTGATTCCCTTGGTCTCAAGCATTCGCATGATGGAACTAATGCTCGTGCCTTGTTTCCATAAATTGTGGATCAATTGCAGCGCAGGGTATTCAACAGGATCCTTGATGATTTCGCCTTGGAAATAACTGAAGCCATAAGGTGGCTTCGCGCGACTCTTGCCACGCCCCTGATGCCAGCGACCGTAGGAAACAGGCTTTCGGGAACGAAGGTCCGCCTTATGTGCTTTCAGAGAATTCCAAATCGAGGTCCGCGCCAAGCCTGTTTGCTGAGCTATATCGCTGACTGAGAGGCCTTGGCTGTAAAGAGGACCTACAACATCGAAAATGGAAGTTGATGTTTTCTGGAAAAACTCAATAAAATCAAGGGGTGAACCAACATTGCTTATTCGTGGGGATAGGCATCCAATTAA
>JAYTZS010000348.1:0-3155 GCA_043741885.1 Bdellovibrio sp.
CCAAAAAAGTCCGTCTCACAGCCGAGACAGTCGACCACCGTCGGCTCTCAAAGATGTCCCTTGGATAAACGCCGCTTGTGCTGACGACAAGAACGTAATCACCTGAGCGATGTCTTCTGCTTTGCCCACGTCAGATTGATTGATGATCTCAAGTCCGGCTTTGATATTGGGGTTCTCCCACAACATCGGGGTGTCGATGGCCCCTGGAAGAACGGCGTTGACGCGGATGCCGAGCTCATGACCTTCAATCGAAGCTGAACGAGTCAATGAGAGCAATGCCGCCTTTGCCGCTGCATAGGAAGCCACCAAAGGTGTGGTCTCGACTGCGTGCACACTGGAGACGTTCACGATCGTCCCACCTGAGGTCATGTATTTGAAGGCTTCTTTGGTAAAATAGAATGCGCCCATGAGATCGACTGCTAGAATTTTCATCCAGTCTTCCTGAGTATGATCGATGAGCTTTTTGAAGATCATCAAACCTGCATTGTTAACGATTCCATCGAGTCTTTTGAATTTTTCCATCGTCTGACCAACGGTTTGTTCAACTGCTTTCGGATCTGAGACGTCACACACTGAAATCATCAATTTTGAATCATCTGTGGAAATCTTTTTTGCTGCGGCTTGCAGACTGTTTTCATTTATGTCGACCAGGGCGACTGCTGAGCCCTCGGCAAGAAATGCTTTTGCGGTTGCGAGGCCGATTCCGCTGGCGCCTCCGGTGACAATGATCACTTTGTTTTTTAGACCGCGCTCAGCTGCTTCCATCATGGCCTCATCTTCCTTTTAGTTGCGATTTGCCGGTGTGGTCGCGCCGCCCGTTCGAAAGGCATCGGCTTCTCGCCGTTTATCTTGGGCCCAACTTTCAGAATAGGATTGCGGAAACACAATTGGCAGTTGCAGACACATACTTTGCGTCGGTAGAACTTGCCGCCACTCTTGTATTAATTTTTTATAGGCAATACCGACGGGTCTGATTTTACGATCCAGATCAAACAAACCCAAGGGGTTCACTCGGTTGTTTTCTTCGCGCAAAGCCACGTCCCAATCCACTTGGTCAGTGAGCGAGTACCAAGTAAAGCCGACCACGGGAATTCCTTTGTTGCGCACGTGAAGAACATTGGCCCATTGTTTCCACAGCCATTCCACCGCTCCTTGGCCGTCTTTCCCATCATTAAAATTTGTTTCCGTGTGCATCACGGGAAGCAGATATCGATTGTAATATTGAGCCGTGATCTCGTCATAACCAAACACATCTCCTGCCGAGCGAGTGGTTCCATCTGGCGCCACTCGGTGCTCATTGGTGATATAGTAATCATTTCCCATAATGCAATTGTGCTTGAGTTTTCTTTCCAAAAAGAAATGGTACTCTTCTCGAGTCATTCCGTTGTCCATCAGGAATTCGTACATTTCAGAATCGACCCGCCGGCCGTAATTTAAATCAAGTGAAAGGAATCGTTTCGCGTTCATGATTTCGGCGGGCTTTATAGCTTCCGGATTTTCGGCATGAAAATATTCAGAAGATTCGCTTTGAATAAAAATCGCATCGGGCCGCACTTGCAAAATGGCTTCCATTGCTAAGACATTGGCTTTTACGATATTCTTCAGGGCTGTCACAAAGGATTGATTGGTCGTCAATTGCTCGTTCCACCAGCCATAATAGGCCGAAAACAAAGCGCAAACAAACATCTCATTGATTGGAGTGTAGAGTTGGACCCAAGGAAAACGCGTGGCAAAAGTCTTGGCGTAACGAGCAAATAGCTCTGGAAAATCGGGATTCTGAAAATTACCCAACCAGTCCGGCAAGCCAAAATGACAGAGATCCGTGATCGGAACAATATTTCTTGATTTCAAATCGTTGTAAACCAGATCGGCAAACGACCAATCGAACTTGTCAGCACCAAGCCAGGTTGTGTGAATCGGCGGACCATATCTTAAGTAATCAATTTCAAGTTGTTGAACTAAGTCAAAATCCTGACTCCAAAATTGATAATGCTTGGCCTTTTCCATCTGATCCACCCGAACTCGGCCATTTTGAATGGTCGGATAACTGTTCTCAATACCGGTGGCAAACATAAAAAGACTGCTCAGATTTCGCTTCATTTCATCGATAACTAGCACAAATTGCATAACTTGAAATTTAGAAAAGACGAAATGCCGGAAAACAACTTAACAGTGTGCATTCCAAGCTGTTTCAGGCATGATTATTTGACCCAAACCCCGACACTTTGCTACAAATCGGCCTGCCTCTTTCCTTGTGGCGTGAGGCGCCAAACTGGCTGTTACCAAAAAAGAGCAACTTATCAATCCTCTGTCCATTCAGTTTCACCAGAGATATGTTCCTTCGCGTTGGTTGACGCTGGCGTTTGTTTTGACAAGCGTCGTGCTGGTCACTCTAGTTCGCTTAGCGCTGAATCCGGTTTTAGACAATAAGGCCCAGCTGCTGCCGTTTTTCTTAGCCGTGATTGTTTCGGCAGGAGTCGGTGGATTTTATTACGGGCTTCTTGCTACGATTTTGAGCTCTTTTGCCGGTGCTTATTACTTTATCCTTCCCACATCGGGCCTGTCTTTCCTGTCGGTGGCAGACAGCTACCATCTTGGCTTTTTTTTCCTCGAGTGCTGCTTCATCTCTTGGATCGTCAGTCTTCTACGGCAGAGCCAAGCGACGGCTTTGAAAGCCAAAGAGGAAGCAGATCAATCTAGAAACTCAGTAGAAAACGAGCGCGAAAATTTCCGGAATCTTTTCAAGCAAACTCCCGAAATGGTCAGCATCTTGACCGGGCCTGAGCATGTCTTTGAGTTCGCAAATGAAGCCTACTTGAAATTGTTGGGATTTGATGCCACTGGGAAAACCATGCGTCAGGCGCAGCCGGAATCGACAGAAGTTCACGGCATTTTAGACAATGTGTATCGCACAGGAAAAACAGCGCAGCTGCATGAGATTCCAGTGACGGTCGGAGACCGGCTTCGATATTTCAATCTCACCTACGCCGCACGAAGAACGGAAGCTGGCGTTATCAACGGCATCATGATTCTCGGAGTTGAAGCAACCGATCAAATACTTTCTCGAAAGGCACTGATTGAGGGTGAAGAGTTCCTGCGTGCCGCCATCGATTCTTCAGCCGGTGGATTTTACGGCGTCGACACTGAAGGAGTCA
>JAYTZS010000349.1:0-8841 GCA_043741885.1 Bdellovibrio sp.
GTCACCATTGATCCCACCCATGAGATAAATACCAGTAGCCATTCCTAGGGAAGCTTCATCATTGGCGATATAAAATGAAATGGACGCAGTCGGGGTCTTGTAATAGCTGCCGGGGCTTAAGCCCGGAGTCCAAAAAATTCGGACCTTTGGTGCTACTGTAAATGGAGTGCACACGCCACCGAGGCTGGCACAGGTCGAATTGTTTCGAATGAAATTATTGGCGTTGTAGACTTGGTCTAAGATATTAAAAGCTCCACCCTCTAATGTTCCAGTGTAGCTAGCGTTGCTCAATGTCACAGCTTTAGAGACATCAGATGACGTGATCGTGAAGCTGGCCGAAATCGAATAGGGCTTCATCGAAGTCGAATTGTCCAAGACGCTAGCGCGAAAATTTGTATTGTCTGCACGGGAAAAAACTTTCAAGGTATAATTTCCGGCAACACGTGGAATTGCTACGCTAATTGCCCCTGAAGAATTGGTTTCACCGCACTGAACAGTCGCTCCAGCCGCGTCTAAAATTTGAACTTCTGCGAAGCGAATCGGTGCCGTGCTCGTTGTTGTCAGTCCGACCAATCGGTTCACAACCCAATAATTGAACTGAGCTGTTGCAGTCACAGTAGTTGCTGGAGATGGAGACAGTAAAGTATTGCAGTAAGAAGCTTCTGCCCCGATCGCTCCAAACAGGGGAGCTGAATTTGCAATCGGGTCATTTGTCGATGTGGAACCAATTCCACAACCCGTCATCAATGCAGAAAATAGAAAAAGAAAAAGCAGGTGTGTTCGAAACATACCTTCTCTTATCGGAAGTTGGCGGCAGGAACTCGATTGTAAAAAAATAGACAGTCAGAGAAAGATTCTCAAAATGAGACCATTTTGGGCAAAAAAAAGCCCCAGAAAGGTGTGAAACAATAACCCCGAAAATGCTAAAGTGGGTAACCATGATAACAACTTCAGGCTTCTCAATACGAGTTGAGCTTGCACACCATTGTCAGGGACAGTCCCCTAAAATATGCTTGTCGGGTTATTTTTCTTACACTTCCTGAGACCCAAATTCATACTACCCCAAAGCTTAAGAAGTGAAAAGGTCCAGTCAACTTTTCTGGCTAAAAATCCGATAAAATAATATGAGTTATCAAACGCTCGACAGTATTTTCCCTTACTTTATTTTTTCTTATGGAATTCTGCTTATTTTTGTGCTCGAAAATAAGACTCTTGACAAGCTTGCGAGAGAACGTTTGCCAGAGATAGGGGCGACTCTGCGCGGCCATAAAAATATGGCGTGGGTGTGTCTGTTTACGGGCGGTCTGTGGTCACTTCAAAACCTCTTGTTTTCCTGACTGATTCTTGACGGATGGACAGTCCTTCCGTACCTTGCATTCGATGAACGAAAACCCTCTTTTCACTGCGGCCCCACCCGATCAGGAGTCTCCAACTCTGTCAGTGCTTTCTGTTGAGCAGTTGAACCGGCAGATCCGTCAATTGATCGAAGGCGAGCTAGGATTGGTATGGGTTCAAGGCGAAATTTCCAACTTCAAAGCCCACAGTTCGGGCCATCATTATTTCAGTCTTAAAGATTCTAAAGCTCAAGTCAGTGCCGTGATGTTTCGTGGATTCAATTCTCGACTGAGATTCAAACCTGCTGATGGTCTCGAAGTGATTGTGCGTGGCCGAGTTTCGGTTTATGAGCCTCGTGGATCTTACCAAATTATTTGTGAAATGATGGAGCCCGTCGGAGCCGGTGCTTTGCAAAAAGCTTTTGAGCAGTTGAAGGACAAACTGAAACTAGAAGGACTTTTCGAATCTGCTCGCAAGAAGTCACTTCCTGCACTTCCGCGTCACATTGCGATTGTGACATCTCCGACTGGGGCAGCGATTCGAGATATCCTCAATATATTAAATCGGCGAAATCGCTCAGTTCAGGTCACGATTGTTCCAACGGTAGTTCAGGGAGAGACAGCAGCTCCACAGATTTGCGAAGCGCTTCGCAAAGCCTTGCTGCTCAAGGATGTCGATGTGGTCATCATTGGCCGGGGCGGTGGATCGATTGAAGATCTTTGGGCCTTCAATGATGAGAAACTGGCGCGGTTAATTGCCGCCTCAACAATTCCGATTATTTCAGCCGTCGGCCATGAAATTGATTTCACAATTGCTGATTTTGTCGCCGATTTGCGTGCACCTACTCCGTCAGCTGCTGCAGAACTGGTGGTTAAAAACACGGCGGATCTGGCAAGTAAACTTTCATCAATCGAGAAAATGCTTCGCTTTGCAATGAGTAAAATTCTGAAAATAGAGCAGCATAAATTGCAGTCCCTGTCCTCCAAGTTGGTGGATCCCAAACGCCGCCTGCAAGATTTGATGTTACGTAATGATGAATTGTGGAACCGGTTGCAGCAGTCTGTGGCTCAAATGTTCAATAAAAAAAGGCTAGAATTAAAAGTCAATGTCGAGAGCCTTCAGACTCCGGCTCAATTGCTTGGCGAAAAACGATCTCAGATCAAGTTGCATATTCTAAAAATTAGCACCCAAGTGCAAAAGCTGCTGGAGAAGAGAAAAACAGATCTTAGCCGAATTATGTCACTGCTTGAAAGTCTCAGCCCATTGAAGGTCGTCGAGAGAGGCTATTCAGTGGTTAAAAAAGGCAACGAGCTTTTGAAAGATATCAATCAAATTCACATCGGAGACGAGGTTTCAGTCCAACTGATGAGAGGCACTTTCACGGCTTCAGTTTTGGACATACAGCTGGAGGATATACAGGCACAAGAATTTGGCAAAAATAATAATTTGGATCTTGATATGGATCCCAAAAAATAAAGGAGGCCCGATGGATTTTGAGAAAAAATTAGGCCGCTTAGAAGAAATAGTTCAGAAAATGGAAAAAGGCGATTCAAGCCTTGAGGACTCGTTAAAATTTTTTGAAGAGGGTATCAAACTTTCCCGAGAGTGCCACACTCGATTGAACGAGGCTGAAGCCCAAGTGAAAATGTTGATTTCTTTGGACGGAGCCGACAATGCTGTTACCGAAAATTTCGTTGCGGCCGACGAATAATCCATGAATTTGGCAGACCGCAAAGAAGTGATCGATACCTACGTCGAAAGTGTCTTGATTGGCTGGGACCTTCCGGAGGCTCGTGGTTTACAGAAACTCAACGAGTCGATAATTTATTCTTTATCGAAAGGCGGCAAAAGATTTCGCCCTTTGTTGGCTTTGCTCATTGGTGAAGCTTTCGCAGTCCATCCTAAAAAGATTCTCCCATGGGCGGCAGCGGTGGAAATGGTTCATACTTACTCGCTCATCCACGACGATCTTCCCTGCATGGATAATGATGATTTTCGTCGAGGCTCTCCTACCAATCACAAAGTTTTTGGAGAGACAACGGCCTTGCTCGCTGGAGACTCTCTTTTGACTGAAGCTTTTGTGCATATTTCCAGCCAGTATTCTCATGATCCGGCAATTGGCTTGAAGTTGGTCTTACTTCTCTCAAATGCGGCGGGGCTTTATGGCATGGTGGGTGGGCAGGCGATCGATCTTGAATCACAAAAAGAATTAGCCCAGGTGGAAGAGCTGAAGCTGATGCATCAGATGAAAACTGGCGCCTTGATTCGAGCCAGTGCGGAGGGCTCGGCCGTGATTTGCTGTCTGCCTCCAGATAAGATTTTATTTGTCCGCAAATTTGGCGAAGATTTGGGCTTGGCATTTCAGCTGAAAGATGACCTTCTTGACTCCGAAGATGAAATTGAAGTCGGCAGTTTCCCCGCGTTACTTGGCCGGGAAGGCACCGCGGATTATTTATTTGAAGTCAGCCAGTCGGCGCGAAATATCTTAGCTTTACTTGATATCTCCAGCGGTCCGCTTGTCGACATGGTCGAATTTAATTTGTACCGAATGGAATGAAGAAACGCGCCGATCTTCTGCTTGTCGAAAGTCTTTGGCTCCTTCTCGGACTAAAGCCCAAGATTTAATCAAGTCAAACGCTGTTTGTCTTGGACGTGGCGGTTTGGTCCTAGATTCTTCTCTTTATCAAGCTGTTGAAAAAGAGATTCGTGAGAAATGTCTTGAGCTCAAATTGACTGTCCGAGATTATCTGGATTCTTCAATCGAGGGAAAAGATGGTAACCGTGAATTTTTCATTTTCTAGCAAAAAAACGATCACTGATATGGGCGCAATCGCAGTACAGTTTTTTTTGAAAATACTTCGTTTCGGAATCGGAGTAGGAATCAGAATAGAAATCAGAATAGTCTTGCTCCTTTGCCTCGCCAGTTGCCAGATTGCAACCAAACGATCCGCTTCGCCCGCTGCCCCCAACGCGAGTGAAACTTCTCCGATCTACACTCGGCCCAACCCTCCTATCTCGACTCCGACAACTGCGCGAGACGAAACTCCACCTGTGATAAATTCCCAACCGATGGCTGTCGGAGTGACTCCCAAAGTCGGGTTGATTTTAGGTCCCGGAGCAATGAGAGCTTATGCTCATGTCGGCGTCGTCCAAGAGTTTGCAAAGCAAAGGCTTCCGGTTCATGTTGTTGTCGGAATGGAAATGGGAGCTCTGGTCGCAGCCATTTATGCAAACAAAGCTCAGCCGTACGACGTCGAGTGGCAAATGATGAAGCTCAAAGAATCAGATGTGATTCAGAAAAACATGCTTTCGCAGTCTCTAAAGCCAGGAGAAGTTCATTCTCTGCATGAGTTTATCAATCTTTCACTGTCCTCAGCCAAAGCTGAGAACTCCAAAATTTCTTTTGCCTGCCCGGCTTTGCAGTTAGAAAAGCAGCAGGTCCTGATGATGAACCGCGGAAATTATTCCGATATGCTTCCTTATTGTTTGGCCTTTCCGCCTTTGTTCAAACCTTACCAACAAAACGTCGCAGGAATTCTCAGTCTCAAGGCAGCAGTTGATTATGTCCGATCCAAGGGGGCCACATATGTGATCTATGTCGATTTGCTTTCAGGCTCGGCAAAAATCCACGGAGCTGAAGCTGAAGCACAAATTATTTGGAGCTTAGCCGCTGATTCTCTTGGTCGAAGCGAAAAAGGAGTGGACTATGTGGTTCATGTGCCTCTCAAAGATACTGATTTATTAGATTTTAGCCATCGCAAAGAAGTGATGCAAAAAGGTCAAAGAGCGGCTCAAGAAGCTTTCTCTCAGATCGGCCGCAATCTCAATCTGTGATAAGAAAGAGGATTTATGAGAAAGCCCTTGGAAAATAGCAAGATCTTCTTGGAACGACGGACTCGGATTGCCGAGAAAATGCAAGGTTCAGCTCTGATGGCCGCAGCTTCAGCTGAAACCATTCGCAATGGATCGGTTCATCATTCTTATCGTCAAGATTCCAATTTTTATTACCTAACTGGTTTTGAAGAACCAGATTCGATTTTTATTTTTCGTCCAGGCCGGACTCCGGAGACCGTTCTTTTTGTGCGAAAAAAAAATATTGAAAGAGAAACTTGGGATGGATTTCGCTTTGGCCCTGAAGCCGCTCAAGCTGAATTTCGTATTGATAAAACTTATCCTATCGAAGAATTTGAAACTCAGGCTCCTCAGCTTTTGAAGGAAGTCGACTCCCTTTACTATAGGTTTTATAAAAATCCGTCGGTCGATATCAAGGTTAATCAAGTCCTCAGATCCGTTCAATCGAGTCAATCTCGTACTGGCTACGGAATCCTTTCTGTGCACGATGCCGATGCTTTTCTTGGCGAATTTCGGGTCAAAAAAAGTGATGCTGAGCTGATCAATCTACGAATCGCATCGGATCTTTCCGCCGAAGCCCATCTTGAGACGATGAAATACATCAAGCCCGGAATGTCAGAACGAGAAGCTCATGGATTTTTTATTTATCAAATCATGAAGCGAGGGGCTTCCCGTGAAGGCTACGGTGGAATTTTTGCTGGCGGACCGAATGCAACGACTTTGCATTATATCTTTAATGATCAGCCCCTAAAATCAGGCCAGCTTCTTCTGGTTGATGCTGCTGGTGAGTACAATTATTTTACTTCTGACATCACTCGGACTTATCCCGTCAATGGTCGTTTCAATGAAGAACAAGCTGAAATTTATCAAGGCATCCTCAACGTCCAAAAATCCGTAATCGAAGTGGTGAAACCTGGAGTTCCCTTTCAACAATTGCATGATCTAGGAACTTCTCTACTAACGGAGCTTATGCTGGAGCTCGGACTCCTGACAGGTCGAAAAGAAGATATCCTCAAAACTTTGGAGCAGAAAAAATACTATCCACATGGGATCGGGCATTTTCTAGGAATGGATGTTCACGACACTGGAGCTTACTTCATTAGAAAAACAGGCGAGCCAAGACCAATTGAAGAAAACATGGTTTTTACAGTCGAGCCAGGAATCTACATTCCCGAGTGGGACCCTTCTGCAGCTGAAGAGTACCGCGGAATTGGCATTCGAATCGAGGACAACATTCGAGTGACTTCAAGTGGCTGTGAAATATTGACCGAAAAAGCGCCGAAAGAAATTTCTGATTTAGAAAAAATAATCGGCCAAGCTTAAGAGGCTGTTTCAGATTCAAAACTGCAAGGCGCAAGGAGGAGAGCGTACGCCTGTACGCCGGCGACGCGGCAACGCTGTCAGTTTTGAATCTGAAACAGCCTCTAAGTTCTAGAACTGGTGAATCCACCAATTTCGAGTCTTCGCTTCTTGGCGAAGATGCTCTTCTGTCTCAAATAACTCATGGCCCACTCCCGCTGCTCCAACTGCCAACCGCAAACCGGTTGCACATTCGAGAAGAGCAAAATCACCCATGGTATTGCCACAACAAAAGAAGGGTTTTCGGCCGCCAGTTGCTTCCAATAAGGCTGCAGATTTGCCTTCACGATAAGTAATCAAGCCCGAGTGTTGATCAGTGACCCGATCGTTTTCAACTTCCGTGACAATCCCCAAAACATGATCTGCTGGGATTCCAAGAAGTTTAGCCCCAGGTTCCACAGCCCATTTCACAGAAGCTGTCACAACGTAGATTTCAACTCCCTTTTCAGACAGAAACTGGATCAACTTTTTTTGTTCTTGGAAAAATGGCAAAGGGTGATGAGACTTGACCGCTTGTTCAGCCCAGGCGTGAACTTGAGTAAGTTTTTGTCCTTGATTGATTTGAGCTAACCAAAGGTAAGCGGCTGTTGGGTCGCCGGACTCTTTCCAATCGCGATAATATTTCCAGGGATCCGAAGGTAAATTGTCGAGCTGACTGTAAGAGATTTGCCATTTGAAAAAATTTTCGCCAAGGTCGGTATTCCACAATGTCCCATCGGCATCAAAAGCGGCAATAGGTCGAGGATTAGATTTCAATTCTTGATCGAGGGTCTTGGACAAAAGATCCCAGAATTCTTTTGGAAAGTTTTTGTACTTCATGTCCTGCAAGTCTAGAATCAAATTTCTTCAGGAGCAAGATATGTCCTTATATTTACGAGTTATTCAGGCGTCTGATTTGGACGAAATTTTAGAATTTGAACAGGCCCGACTTCGCGAGACGGTCACTGATGAAGATGAACGCATCTTTGCAGCTTGGCATTCTAGGTGGAGACGAGAGTCATTGGAGCACTATATTCCTTTAGGATGGAGTTTTCTAGCTCGAGATCGAGCGCTCACGACCCCGGAAATACCAGAAGGCCCTTTAGTTGGATACTTTCTAGCTCAGCCTCTGTTGTTTTTTGCAGGCTACACCCAAACTTTGTGGGTGGAGCACATGCAGTTTCAAGCTTTACAATCAAGAGATGAACTTTGCGAGTTGGCTTATAAACTCTCGAGAGAAAAGCATTTTCAAAAAGTTCTTTTTCCGAATTTTCCAACGGTCATGAACGCTGTGAGTTCTTTTAAACCGACTTCGTGGGACCCCCAGGTTCTCAGTGTCGCTTCAACGAAAGCATCGACGTGAAATCATTTTCTCCGCGAGATCGAAAAAAAAATATAGCGTTGCTCGGCCAGCAAAAGTGGGACCTTTTAGTCATTGGTGGGGGAATAAACGGAGCCGGAGTTGCTAGAGACGCCGCGCTTCGAGGAATGAGGGTGGGGCTCATTGAAGCTTCTGACTTTGCCTCTGGCACCAGCTCTCGATCGAGCAAGCTCATTCACGGCGGAATTCGTTATCTTGAAAACTTTGAATTCAAATTGGTTTTCGAAGCTCTATCAGAGCGGCAAAAGCTTTTCGAAATGGCACCCCATCTTGTCCACCCACTCCGATTCATGCTTCCACTGTACAAATCGGGCCGGGTTGGAATGTTTAAAATGGGTTTGGGAATGTGGGCTTACGATGCGCTCTCACTTTTTCAAGCTCCAGAATTGCACGAACGATTGAATTTAGAGGAAACTCTTTCTCGAATGCCCAGTTTGCAGAGCCTGGATCTATTGGGATCTTATGTTTATTCTGACGCTTACATGGATGATGACCGTTTGGTGCACGAAACTTTAAGATCCGCCAACGAAGCGGGTGCCTGCAGCGCTAACTTCGTAAAAGCAATCGGAGCTCAATTCTCTAAGTCGGGCAAGATTCAAAAAGTGCAATGCGAAGACAAATTAACAGATCAAAAGTTTTGGGTAGAGGCCCATCATGTCGTCAGTTCAGTGGGGCCATGGACAGATCAATTGGGTGATAATCTCTTTGCTCAATGGAAGAAAGTCCTTCGTCCAACCAAAGGTGTTCATCTGACTTTTCAAAAAAACAGGCTTCCACTTTCCAGTGCCGTGGTGATGGCTGCCGAGAAAAGAATTGTTTTCGCAATTCCAAGAAATGAAATGGTAATTGTCGGAACCACCGACACCGATTTTCAACTATCGCCTGAAAAAGTATCGACCACTCCAGAGGATGTGAAATACCTACTGGGAGTCGTT
>JAYTZS010000350.1:0-8803 GCA_043741885.1 Bdellovibrio sp.
GATGGTGATAACACACGACATCCACTCATGCAACTGGATGCTGCAGGGGACTTTGAAAAAAGGATAAATCTTGGAAAAGCCCTCGGGAAAAGGCACAGATCTCAGTTCGGCCCCGGAAACGGCGACGCCCCTGTCCTCGCTGTCAGTCCCTGCTTCGATCCCGACTCCACCAGAGGTTGCCATACCGAAACTGACCAAATCTCGCAGTGGGGCTGCATTTGTTGCTCTCGGTATTCTTCTCAGCCGGGTCATGGGTTTGGTTCGCCAGAAAATTTTCGCTTATTACTTTGGCAACTCGGATTACGGCGACGCCTTTTACGCGGCCCTGAAAATTCCCAATTTTCTGCAAAATCTTTTGGGCGATGGCGTGCTGTCGGCTTCTTTTATCCCGGTTTACGCCAACTTGCTCGCTGAAGGAAAGCGCGAGGAGGCCGACCGAGTGGCAGGGATTATCGGCGCCGTGTTGGCTATTTTGGTCACCGTGCTCGTCGCCATAGGAGTTCTACTCACTCCCATTTTAATTGATTTGATTGCTCCCGGCTTTCACGGCGAAAAACGCCAGCTGACCATTCATCTGGTGCAGATTTTCTTTCCAGGGGTTGGCTTTCTTGTGATGTCTGCTTGGTGCCTTGGAATTCTCAACAGCCACCGAAAATTTTTTCTATCTTATTCGGCACCGGTAATCTGGAATTTGGCAATTATCATCGCCCTGGTTTATTTCGGAAGGTCCAGCTCTCCTGTGGAACTTGTCGTGCGGACTTCCTGGGGAGTGTTTGTCGGCTCCGTACTGCAGTTTTTAATTCAGATTCCCACCGTGCTTCGATGTGCACCCCATTTGAGGCTGAAACCGCAAATTCGAAATTTGCATGTTCAGAGCATCTTGAAAAACTTTGCTCCTGTGGTGACGTCCAGAGGAGTTGTTCAGCTCAGTGCTTATATCGACAATGTCTTGGCGAGTTTGCTGCCAAGTGGAGCGGTGTCAGCTCTGGCATATGCTCAGTCGCTTTACATGCTTCCGATCAGTTTGTTTGGCATGTCGGTGTCGGCAGCTGAGCTTCCAAATATGTCCAGCGCAAAGGGGACTCCACAAGAGATTGCGGCTTTCTTGCGTTCCAGAGTCGCATCTGGATTTCGCCAAATTGCTTTTTTCGTGATTCCGTCAGCCGTTGGATTTGTATTTTTGGGTGATGTGATGATCGACGGCCTTTATCGAGGCGGGGAGTTTCAACAGGCCAGCACTTATTATGTGTGGACAGTTCTTGCTGGCTCGACCGTGGGTCTCCTTTCAACCACTGTTGGGCGCCTTTACTCGTCGACTTTCTATTCTTTGCGCGAGACTCGAACGCCTTTGAAATTTGCTGTTGTGCGAGTGATCTTGACCACCGTGCTTGGGTATATTTTCGGTTTGAAATTCCCTGGATGGATTGGGGTTGATGCCACTTGGGGCACAGCTGGGCTCACAGCTTCAGCGGGTTTTGCTGGTTGGATTGAATATTGGTTTTTGCGCCGAAGCCTGCGTCGTCGGATTGGCGTAACTGAAGCGCCAATTGGATTTCTAGTCAAGACTTGGGGAGCAGCCCTTTTATCGGGTGTAGGGGCCTATGGATTGAAAATTTGGCTTGGCAATTCACATGTGATGTTGAATTTGATTTTTGTACTTGTTCCCTATGGTTTGACTTATTTTGTGCTGACATCGCTTCTCAAGGTGGACGAGTCGCATCAGTTGATTCGAAAAATCACTGGAAAAATGAGACTTCGAAAATCAAAGCCTTTTTAAAGTCTTTCTTTGAATGTCTTTCTCAGGCGGCAGCTCGAGTAAATTTAGTCTTTGACGTCCGCTAATGAGCGATAGTTTTCATTGAGCTTTTGTTCACGCTCGACTTCTTTTTGCCAGCGAGCCACTTCGACTTTGTCAGTTTGGACTTTGGTTTTCCACTCATTTTCTTGAGTTGCTAACGCTTTTGCTTTTGCATCCAAATCATGCTGCAATTTGCTCAGTTGCTCGATCCGCAATTTCCATTGGGCCTGGTCTGAACTCAATTGCTTTTGCTGCTCTTGATAGCTTGCCAGGTTGGCTGCGTGTTTTGCCTCTAGGATTTTGGCGTCGTCACTTGCGGTCGGCACACTCGCGACTTCTTTTTTCTCGGTTTCAATCAGCAAATGGAGCTCAGCATCTGTTTTTTCAAAAACTTTTAACTGATGAATTGCTTGGCCAGAACTTTGTGCAATTTCAGATCTCATCTTGTCAACTTCGGCTCGAGCTTTGCTTACTTCCGAAAGATTGCCTTCACTGACTTTTTGATGAGTCTGATACTCTAGCAAATTAGTTTGTGAAGCGAGCAGGTTCGATTTTAAATGATCCAAGCCTTCTTGCGCTGTAGTTAAAGCGGAAGCTTCGCATGTGAAGGCCAGTGCGATCGCTGAAGCAGCTAACCAGTTCCATTTTATATTTTGAGTCTTCATAAATTTCCTCTCACACAGTCTTATCGACGTTGTTTGTTTTCAGTTGTCTTAGTGACCACTAGGGCTGCTGGCAGATGACACTTTGTTGTCCTCAGGCGCGCAAACATTTTTTAGAGAGGATCTGTAGTGTCCGATTTCGTCTTCCCAAATCTCACCGCGGAAATCCCAGTTCAAGTCTTTTCCCTGCTCTGCTTTCAATTCTGGATGTTCTTTGTCCTGAACTTCTCCGCCCGCCAATTGATAGCGAAGATGCTCTCCAGCTCCTGAATACAATTCATATTTGAGAACATCGCCTTGATCCAAGCTATCATTGAGCTTTGTGTACATCTGGGTGAAGCGAGTCTTAACTGCTTTTCCAGCTAGATCACGGAAGTGAGATTTTTCTTTGTCCAGTCGATCCATTCCAGCAGTTCGTAATTCTTTGATCGAGTTTCGAGCTTTTTGCGCAATGTAGTACTGGATCTTAAAGGCCATCAAACGTTTTTCCTGAAAGGCGAAAGCTTCTTTTTTCGAATCTTTGCTTCCAGAGTCTTTGGCGGATTTCATCACAGCCGCCATTTTTTGTTTAGAGTCCGATTGAGCGGCCAAAGCTTTTCTTTCAGTCTTGATCAGCTCAATGTTGATCTTGTTCATCTTCGTCACTTGATCTTCAATGCTGTTGATCATTTTTTGCTGCAAAATAAAACTTGGATGGCGGGTCAAAGCAAAAATAAACTCACGTGGCAAACCGTCCACAGTTTTCAAATCCGAGTTCTTCGCCCAAGATTTGATCGTATCGTAATAATTCACATTGTCTTTCATGTGACTTTGATATTCTTTTAACTGAGTCAAAACTGGAGTGTACTTTTTCTTGAAATCAAACACTACTTTAGCGCCGTCGCCATATTGGCACAAATTCAAGTAGCCAACAGTTCGGACAACGTAAGACTCAGGAGCGAAAGCTTTCTTAAAGAAATCGGTGTGCAAGCTAAACATATTTCCAGTGGCACCTTCGTAGTCTTCCGACAAAACTTGGGCCCAGGCCTGCTCGATCATTGACTGCAACCACTCAGGATGAGTTCGATCGACTTTTAGGTACTGTTCATAAGCTTCTTTGTACTGGGCCGCTTGGAAGTGCAGACGAGCCAAAGTAATGGCAACAATTGATTTGAATTCTGACGCCGGTCGCTTTTCAATAACATCTTTTAAGACAGTTTGCTGAAGACCAATCGCTTCTTGCAAGTGTCCACCTTTATAGAGGATTAGAGATTTCAAAAACACACTGTCCGTGTAAACTGGAGAGTCCATTAAAATCTCATCAACTCCGGCAAAGGCTTTGGTGAGATCGCCTTTTTCGAGATAATATTTGGAGCGATTCATTTGATAAGCATCAACTTTGTCCAAGTCCACTTTGAGAGATTCTAATTTAGGATCCAAAAGTCCGACCAGCTCAACATCGCCCTCGGCAGCATGAGTTGCCAAATGCACGGCAGCTCTTTTTTGCCACTCTGGTTTCTTGTCGTTTAAGAGCTGAAGCATGCGGTATTTATACTCAGAATAAAGTCCCAGGGATCGAGAGGTCAGAGCCAAATGATAAGTCGCTTCAGTTTTGACCAAGGGATCCTGCAGCAGCTCAGCGAAAAGCGCTAGGGCCATCGGGTAATCTTTTTTTACTTCAGAAAAAATCAAAGCTTGCAGCAACTTAAGCTGTGGGGGAGTCATGTCTTCAAACTTGGTCTGTTGCAAACCAGCCTCTTGTAAAATCGGCGCTGGAACATCTGATAAAGTTGGCAAAGCTGGCACTGGAAAGCCATTTGAAGGCACCAACTGTTTTGCAGTTGAGCCTGCTGTAGCTTCTTTCAGCTTTTTCTTCACAGAATCAGACTGGGAAGTTTTTGATTTTTTGGCCTTTACTGGATTCTCTTCAGCAAACACAGTTGCCGATGATAAGCCTGTGATCAGAGCCAAACTGGAAATCACCATCCAACTTTTTTGCATTTTTTGTGATTTCATAAAAATTCCTCCCAATCGTTCCATTTAGTAAAAAATCGTTAAACCGAGTAGCATGCTCGTATCTTGCTGGTTAACTTTCCCAAGAGATCGCTCTTGACCAGGATTGATAAAATAACGGTCGCGATTTTGTGAGGACCATTTGTTCTTGATATCAAAACGAAGGGCAAAGTGATCAGCGAAAAAAAGCTGCTGAGTGATATCGATATTGTACCCAACCGCCGTTTTGTCTTCGTTCGCTGAAGTTGTGCTTCCGCTGCCTGGGATTCCATCGATTTTTTGTACTTGGTAGCTCATCTGTCCGACCCCTGCTGCGAACTGCAAGTCAAAGTACATGACTTTGCGATCCCAAAAGCTCATTTTCGCATAGAACGGAACAACAATGGCATTCACTGAAGTGTAAGATTTGATACGATTGTAGTTGGGTGGAAATTGATTGACGTTTTTGAACACATCCGTCGAGTCATTGTCGCGAATACTTCCGTTCTCATAGGCTGCTTCCAAACCCCATCGCTCTGAGAAATAGTATCCAGCAGAGATGTTTGTCATTCGACCGTAAGAGTAAGCATCGTTCACTAAAGGGCCATAACTTAAGCTCACGAATGGGCGCCTGGCTTTTGTGTAAGCCCGGTTTTGGACCACTGAGAAATCTGTGTCTTTGGCGGCCCAGTACTTGTCTTCTAATTTTTTTAAATCCAATTTGTCAGAACCACGATCTTCTTTTTCTCCAGATCCTTTTTCTCCAAATCCAGAAGCAGAAGGTGATTGTGCCTGAGCTGAGAAACAGATCGCACTGGCAAGAGCTGCGATAATCCACTTTTTAAACATAACTGCCTCCATCTGTGAGCGGTTGAAGCCGCTCGGTCGTTCTATTTTGTGCGCTTCAAGTTGCACTTCTTGTTGATAATAATTTAATTTGTGCTCTTAAACAAAAACGGGTAAGTGACCAGTACTTTTGTTCCACCTTCTGGTGTCGGAAATTTCCATCTTGCTACTCGCTGAAGGATACAGCCTTCAACAGTCGAATTTTTTAAAGTTGTGTCGCCGATTCGTTGAGCTTCCACGGTCCCTGTGCCGGCGATTGTAAATTTAATTCCGACTTTGCCGTACAAGTCTGGGCTCGCAGAAAGTTGTCTTTCATAACAGTATAAAATCTCACCCAAATGGGCTCGGATGTACTGAGCAATGATCTCACGGTCCAAGCCTCCGACTATTTCGCCTTCTTCTTCAAGCAATCCGACGCCGCCAGTTCCAGCTTTTCCATTGGCCAGCTTGCCCATGCCGCCAATGCCTTTTCCGCCTGCTTTTCCATTGGTTGAAATTGTAATTCCAGTGCCATTGCCCTCAGATGACCAATCTTTGCCAGATTTATCGATAGCACCCAATGCTGCGAGAGCGCGACCTGTCGCTGCCGAGCCAGCAGGGATACCTGAAGTCACAACCACATTCGCCGAGCGGGCTGCAGCCGCAGACACTTTGCCGATCAGAGAAGAGATTCGGCCGCTTGCTAGATTTTTAATCATGCTAGCTGCTTTGCTCGAGCCACCTGTGTTTTTAGGTGAAGCTGCTGCTTGTTGTTTTTCTTGAGGTTTCGATTCTTCTTTGGGTGCCGACTGCGCCGCCACTTTTTTCTTTTTTGGAACTTCCATTTTCACTTCGTGTGCTGTCTGAGGAATTTGTGCTAACACATCATCCAAAGAGTTCTGCCGAGGAGAAAGAATAAATAGCAAAGCCAACAAAGCTCCACCGACAAAGGTGACTGTCATGGTCTTTTTTGCATCTGCATCAACAAATTGACCTGGAGACGTGTGCTTCAGAGCTTCAACGTCAGTCAAATACAATGTGCGCTGAGAGATCTCTAGGTGACCGATCATGGTCCGTTTGAAATCTTGCAGTTTTTCAGGAACAAATTTCGTTTTGCTAGTGTCAAATTTTGAAGTGAATTTCTTTTCAATTGAGACCAGCTGAGTCTCTAGCAAAGTCTCACCGGAATAAACCGTGAACAATTGAAAGGGAGTCCGACCGGTGCCGGGCTGATGAACATCACCTTGAAGCAAAGTTGAAAACAGGGCTGATCGCACTTCTAGAGGACGGATATGCAAGGTCGTTGTGCCCCAGCGCAAATCGGCCTGTTGATCCAAACAAAGTTCGGATTGATCTTCGCCCATCTCTGGGTGCTTAGTTGAAAGATCCAAATTCAGGTAATACCATTTGTTATTTTTAAATTCAAAAACTCCCTGAAGGCCTTTGGCAGATTCCATTGAAGTGCGAAGATCGGCATGTTTGGAATGACCAAACGTGGCTGATTTTTGCTCTGAGCGGAGCTTCCAGGTTTTGATAAGACCCAGTGGGCCTCTTTGTTCAATCAACAGATTTTGCATCTCACACCTCTGGTCTGGTCTTATGTTCAAATCAACTAGCGAACGTACTGGACAGATTCTCGAATTTTTGTGTCCATATCTTTTTGCACTTCAAACAAGGGCATAAACTTGATCCCGCGTTTTTGAACTAGATACGCTCCATCGGGATTTCGAATAGTTCCCTTCATATCGATTTCAGAAAAATTGACTTCTTGGACCTTTCGCGTGGTCTTGGTTTTAGCCAAGGCTGGCGAAAGGGACAGGAAGATGGCGGCGAAAGCAGTTAGGACTAATTTAAAAGTCGTTTTCATTTGGACTTCTCTCCATCGTTTTGGCTCACAGTGTGTTGGCCCTTGAGGAAATTTAGTTTGCGTTTGATCCAATCTTTCTGATCTGCATCTTTGGCCGAGCGAAGAGCTGTCTCGTATGCTGTGACTGCTTTTGCCGAATCAAAGCGATAGATCTCCTGGATTCTTCCGAGCTGCAACCACAAGTCCACAGGACTGCTAGAGGCCTTTGCAGACTCTTCGGCAAATGCTACGGCCTTATCAAATTCACCCTTTTGTGCCTGACATTCAGTCATTGCTGGAATCAGGTTGTATTTGGCAACCCAACTTCGGTCCAGTTTGGTGAAATCTTCAACCATTGAAAAGCAGTCTCCTTGAGCAAAGCTGACCACTCCATGCATCAGAGTCGTCTCTGGTGTCTTCATCCCAAGATCGTAGGATTTGATGAAAGCAGTGTTTGCCTGAGCCGACTCATTCATTCGGTAAAGTGCGCGAGCCTTTTGATAAACCAGGAAAGGAACGTCGGCTGATTTCTTCAAAGCCAAATCGACCAACCATGCGCTCTTCTCAATATGGCCTTGCATTTCAGCAACCAAACTTAAGTAGAAAGCACCCAATGGAGATTTTGGATCTTTGCGAGTCATAGCAAGGGCAATCTTTTCAGTCTGTCCAGCATTTTGTCCCAACACACAGACATTTGCTTTTTGCGCCAGAGCTGCAAAGTCCAATGACTTCTCAGACTCCGCGAACGAGCATTTGTCAGTTGGACCGCTTGCAAATCGTGTTGCTTCCATTATTAGAGCATCTGCTTTGATTACCGGAAGAAACATTTTGAGCTGATCTGTCGGCATGGCTTTCAGCTGAGGTTTTACGGTTTCTTCGACAGGAAGACTTGCAAAGTCAGTGTCAGTGGAGCCTGCTGCTTTGGATTCTTTTGCCAATTTCTGAAGTTGCTTGTCCGTGTCCAATTTCTTTTCCAAAATCGGAGTGGTGAGCTTTGCCAACTGATCTGAGAGAGCTTTTTTATCATCAGCAGTCAACTGAGCTACATCTTTCAATTCTGGATGGCCGACGGTATCCACATAGTTCGTGTAAATTCGGTTCAATCCCTGCAAGGCTGCTAATTTTGTATTTGGATCTTTAGCAATCTTTGCTGAAGTCAAATATGCTGTTTGAGCTTTGTCTAACTTTTCAGTCTTGATGCTGAGGACGACAGCCAATTTATCCACAGTAGTTTTTGTTCGCGACTCGATAAATTCTTTTTCGAGAACTTTGGCCTGAACTAGACGTGCTCTTGCTCGGATGTCATCATCAGCAGCGTCATTGCCGACCAAAGATTTGGCCGTGTTAAAAGCATCTGTGAATTTCCCGTTTTTCAAAGTCGTTTCGATTCGGCTCATTTTGATTTCCGAAGCATAAGGCTGATGGCCCAAAGACATGATCTGATCTTCTGTCTTCTTATACTCAGCCGAATTCTCTTGACCCTTCATTGTGGTCAGCAATTTTGCTAGAATTCTACCTTGGTTTTTCTGGTTCTTGTCATTGAGCTGACTTCTCAAAGTCTCTTGAGCCTCTTTGACTTTCCCTTCAACCAAATAAAGTTCGCTAGCAGCTGCAATGTATTTTTCTTGATCTTTCGGAGACAAAGTTGCAATCAGTTTCATTGTCTCAGCCGCTGGCAAAATCAATCCAGAATCAGCATAA
>JAYTZS010000351.1:0-3112 GCA_043741885.1 Bdellovibrio sp.
GTGTGATAAGGATGCTTCCAGTCTGCAAGAACTCCCAATCGCTGAAACTGAGGGCGTTGATGAGCAATCCATTTTGCAGCTTCAGCCCGGCAAAGTGTGCGCAATTCCGCGTCTGTTTTCTCTCTTGCTTTCGGCCCTAAGCTTTTCATCACGGAATGTTCAATTGGAAGACCATGGCAATCCCAACCAGGTATAAATTGAGCTTGAAAACCGCGCATATTTTTATATTTGATGATAATATCTTTCAAAGTTTTATTGAGAGCATGCCCGATGTGGATCGACGCATTGGCATAGGGCGGTCCATCTGGAAGGACAAATGCGGGTCGCCCAGCATTTTGAATTTGAATCTTTTCGTAAAGTTCTTGATCGAGCCATTTTTGAATCATCACTGGCTCCCGCGTTGCCAAATTTCCTTTCATGGGGAAATCAGTCTGCGGCAGAAGCACGGTAGATTTATAATCGGGAGTCGAGGTCATAAGCGATCCTTGAAGAGAAGACGTTGCAGATTTGTTTGTCTAAGTTATTGGAAAGTCGAGGATTCAGTCAACTTATGAGATTTGATGAGTCAGATTAATTTCTATGCTATTTCAGCAAAGTTTTCACTTGGCTGTAGCCAACAGCAACCAGCATTCGCATCGCTTCTGTGTCAGAACTCAAATTAAACTGATTTCTGACTTCTTGAATCATGTCCAAAGAGCGTGAGTCCAGCGAAACAGCAGTTTTCGCGGCTGAATTGGAATTGGAATTGGATGTGGATGAAGGGTTCGCAGTCGAATTCGAGGATGTCGCTGTTGGAGTCGAGGAAGCTGGTGCTGAACTCGAATTTTTTATGGAGACAGTTTCCGAGGAGTTTTCCGTAGAACGATCATTGCGAAAATCCTGGGAGCGAAATCGATAAGTCGGCGGAGTCCGAATTTGTGGCTTCGCTTGAACCGTGGGAGGTAGCGGCGCCTCCGTTGGATCCAAAATTTCAAACTCGCCCATCATTCCGGCTAGATTCTTCAGTTCATTTTTGAAATTCTGAATGCTCGGTCTTTCCAAAGCCCCATCGCCTTGCATTTTGGCTTTCAGGAAGAGGCTGACTAGCACATCTGGAGTCGTTGCGATCTCCCTGATATGCTCTGACTGGGCTTGCAGCCACGCGTAAGCCTGGACGAGAGTCTCCTTGGTGTAAGCTTGTGGTGGCAACGGATTCATGATGGACATAGCGACTGAAGCTCCCCCCGGAATCCAGCAATATGACTTATTCAATTGACGGCGATGAACGATAATTTTTTAAGCAGCCTCAAGCAAGGGCTAAACTCTCACGGCGCTGTATAAAAGGCAGTTAAGGCAGATTCACTGCAGCTAGAAAAAGAATTTCAATTTTCAGCCGAGGTTTGCACTAAATTCAGGCAACTTATGCAAGTTGCCATTTTCGAATTATTTGGAATTTAAATTGACCGAACTTGCTGGAAGGCTTTTCCAGTCAGGCTTTGAGCTGTGAAAACTGAGATTTAAAAGTTAAAATCTAAAATCAGTTAGCTGGAGGCGGGCAATAGTCTTTCGCGACTATTCCATACTTTTCAATTTTTCGTAGCAAGGTTTTTTTCGGGATGTTCGCATGCAGAGCCGTCTGATTGATCCTGCCTTTGAAAGTCTTCAAAGCTTTTATAATAAACTCTTTTTCAAAAGCTTCTTTTTGGGCATTGAAATCCAAAGTACCCCCCGTATTGCCAGCGTCTGCGAAACCTTCGATTTCCCCTGTCTCAGAAAGCTCATCGTCGTCCGCCGAAAGATCTGCCTCGTCAGCGTCATCATCTGAGGCGATTCGCAAGCCAATCTTTGTCGCAACAGCATCCAGTGCCGAGCTGACAAAATGAGCGTCGGGCAAAATGGCCCCAGTCAGGCTCAAGACATTTTCCGGAATAGAAGACAAACTGAGCAATGTCGAGTTCTCCATGATAAACATATGCTCAATCACATTCTCAAGTTCGCGAATGTTTCCGGGCCAGTCGTATCGCTTCAAGACGGCCAGTGCATCAGCTGCCACACCCGTGATTCGCTTGATATGAGCGACATTGAATTTTTTAATGAAAATGGGAATCAGAGATTCCAAATCGTCTTTTCGGTCAAGCAAAGAAGGCAAGAAAATTGGAATGACATTCAGACGATAGAAAAGGTCCTCGCGAAAGGTAGCTGCTTTCATCATTTCTTCTAAGGGGCGATTGGTTGCAGCAATGATTCGCACGTTGGTTGGAATCTCACGATTCGCACCCAACGGAACAAAAACTTTCTCTTGCAGCACTCGGAGCAATTTAACCTGCATCAGTTGCGGCATGTCGCCCACTTCATCTAAAAACAAAGTTCCGCCCTCAGCAAATTGGAACTTTCCGATCTTTCTTTGATCGGCGCCAGTGAACGAACCTTTTTCGTGACCGAAAAGCTCGGATTCGAAAAGATTCTCCGGAATCGCAGAGCAGTTGATAGCGACAAACTTTTCATCTTTTCGAGCAGAGTTGTAATGGATGGCTCGAGCCACCAATTCTTTTCCAGTCCCAGAGGCTCCGCGAATCAACACAGGAGTGTCCACTTTGGAAAGACGGTGAATGATATTGAAAACTTTTTGCATCTGCTGGTTGTTGCCGATGAACTTTCGTCCACCCTCCATCAACACTGGAGAAGACGCCGCCACGTTGGAAATCATATTCATCGCGGCAATCGAACGATCCATCAAAGCAATTAGATCTTCGCTAGCAACTGGTTTTGACAGGTAATTGTAGGCTCCATCTTTCACTGCTTGCACGGCATGATCGATCGTCGCAAATGCGGTCATAACAATGACAATAATTCCTGGATTGTGCTCTTTGATCAGCTTCAAAGTCTCGAGCCCGTTTAGTCTGGGCATATCCACATCAAGCAATGCAATGTCAAACTGGCCAGCCTTGATTTTTTCAATGGCGTTGATGCCATCAAAAGCCTCTTCGACGTCAAAGCGTCGGGTGCTAATCAAAGCGGATTTGACAGAAAGTCGAAGTCCCTGATCATCGTCAGCCACTAGCACTTTCAGCATGCATCCTCCGGGGGGTAATACTTTTCCGATGAGAGTTTCTAGCACAAATTGACAATTCTT
>JAYTZS010000352.1:0-3109 GCA_043741885.1 Bdellovibrio sp.
TCAGCCTTCTTTCTGCTCTGGTTATGCTTTGGTCGCAAAGTGGCTGGACGCAGCTCAGTTTGACTCAACAGATCCAAACATTATTTCTTTCGTCGTTTCTAACTGGATTGGCTCGGGCCTTTTCTCAAACTTCGATGTACGTCATCGTGCCGCGAATTGTGAATCGTGAGCATCTCTCCAAAGCTTCAGCTTGGATGAGTTCTGCTATGCAGACGGCACGAATCTCAGGGCCGGCACTTGGAGGAGTGCTATTCGGTTGGATCGGGATCACGGGCGCCACAGGTGCGGTGGTTGCCACTCTGCTTGCGGCCTTTTTGGCGATGAGTTTGATCCGCGTGAAAATTCCAGCTCGCGAAAAAAAGTTGCAAACCCTCTCTCGGCGCAAAGAATTTTTATCGGGAGCCCAGTTTGTGTTCAAGCATCCCATTCTCTTTCCTGCTCTGAGCTTGGATATGGTCTCTGTGCTGTTTGGTGGAGTGACGTCCTTGCTGCCGATTTACGCCGCGCAAATTCTGTTCGTTGGACCAACTGGCCTTGGGCTCTTGCGTGCGGCTCCGGCGGTTGGAGCTGCGATGACGAGCCTTTGGATGACTTCCAGAGAAATTCGCGAGCGGGCAGGGGTGATGCTGTTATCAGTTGTAGCCGGCTTCGGCGTGAGCATTTTGGTTTTTTCACTGAGTCAAAACTATTATCTCTCGTTTGCCAGCTTGCTGTTCAGCGGAGCATTTGATTCGGTCAGTGCGATCATTCGCACATCCGCGGTTCAATTGGCCTCACCGGATTCGATGCGCGGAAAGATCTCTGCGGTGAACTCGATATTCATTGGCTCTTCAAATGAGATCGGGGAGTTCGAATCCGGAATCGCCGCTCGGCTTCTGGGAACAGTTCCTGCCGCCGTGTTCGGCGGAATTGTCTGTCTGGCCACAGTGGCAGTGGTCAGCCTAGTTTCTCCAAGCTTGCGCAAAATGAACCTAGATGATCTTCGCCAATGATTCCTGGCCTGGTTGTCTCAGAATGGTCCGGTCAGGTTTAGCTGATTTTTTTCCGATAAGGCCACATGGAAGATTCTTGGACAGAGACACTGGCTGAGCTCGAGGATTTGGTGGTCTCGGGACAGCATGAAAAATGCCGCGAGCGTCTGGATTCTTTGGCTCCGCGAAAAACGCCGCGGGCTGTGGCCGCACAGCTTGCTGAGTTGGGGTCGCGCATTCTGCATTCGATTTACTCTTTGAAAACTCTGCATCCCTTCGTCTTCCCAGATAATTCCTTTGATGTGCCTGCAACCGAAAGTGAAAAATTGCAGTATTCAGTGGCTCTGAGAAATTTAGGTGCTACTGAAGAAGCGCTTGAGATTCTGCAGTCGGTGGATAGCCAAAAGAATCCTGAAGTGTTGTTTCACCGAGCCCTTTGCTATTTCACTTTGTGGAATTATCCAAAAAGCATCCCGGTCTTGAAAGAATTCATTCGCTTTCCCGGTGTGGATCCTTACCGCGAGCTGGTCGGCGAAGTGAACTTGGCCGCTTGTTATGTTTACGCAGGTGAATGGGAGTTAGCCCTCAACCTCCTCGAAAAAATCGAGAAAACGTGTTCTCAAGGCCGCTATTATTTGTTGCTGGGAAATTCATTTGAACTTCGAGCCCAAGTTTTTTTCTTTCAAAAAAATTACGACGAAGCTCTCAGTTGGCTAGCTGAAGGCGAAAAGTATTTGAAAAATGAGAAAGGGTTCTACCTTTTCTTTGTACAAAAGTGGAGCATCCTGTGCCGCTGTGCTCAGGATTTCAATCAGGAAAATAAAAGACTTTTGGCTAACTTGCGGATCAAAGCACTGGAGCTTGGATCCTGGGAGACAGCTCGCGAGTGTGATTTGTTCCAAGGAATCTTCAGCGAAGATCTTGAATTAATTCGAAAAGTCACTTTAGGGACTCCTTCCGAAGCTTACCGCCAAAGAGTGCGTAAGCTGTGTGGACAAGCTTGTAAATCCGAAGGCCGCTACGAGTGGGATTTGGTAGCATCGGCTTCCGATGAAGCCCAGAACAGTTCAACATCGACTCTGGTTTTTGATCCTAAGGTAAAACTAGCAGATAAAAAATATTTACTTTCACTTTTCGAAACATTGACTGTTGATTTTTACAAACCAAGCTATTTGGGTTCAATTTTTAAAGGTGTGTATGCAAATGAAAAATTCAACCCGTTCACTTCTCCAGCTAGGGTCATGAAGTTACTGAAAAGATTGGATCAGTGGTTTCTAGAGGAGAAAATCCCTCTGCGAATCCACTTCAAAAAAAGCGAATTTGCACTTCAAGCGACAGGCCCAATCAGAATAGTTTTGCGAAGAGGGAAGCGGCTGGCCGGTGAGAATAGAAAGTGGACTCAAATTAAAAAAGCTTTTGCCGGTCGCAGTTTCACTGCAGCATCGGTGAGTGAAGTTCTAGAAATTTCGAAGTCCTCAGCCCAGCGCCTGATTCAAAAGGCTTTGGCTGCAAATCAAATCCAGGCGAGTGGTCGAGGGCGGAGCACCGTTTATCAGTTTGGAAAGCAGCAAAGAAAGTCTTCGTTTGGTCAGGCTGCTTGACCGCTTTTTTTATCTGAGCTCCTTTTTCTGATCTCGCGGTTTGCTCAGTTTGGAGATGAGTTTTTTGGTTTCAGAACAATGACATCCTGTCAGCTGGGGTGCGCAAGCATCCCAGAAGGCAGGATGCCTCTCCCCGAAGAACCCCGCGATCAATAAAATCTGATCTCCACCTCTGTTTTCGGCCTAACTCACTCGATCTGAATATTTCCACTAGTTGAGTTGACCTGCATCTTCGGCTTTCCCGCTGTTCCCGAGCCGAAGGGGTTTACCAGCTGACCTGACAAAGTTGCAGCTTCAATTGAAACAGAATTAGGATCACTGAGCTTCATCATCAAATCTCCTGATACTGTTTGAGCGCTTTCACTTTTTGTAAATTCATTGTCGATAGAAACCAGTCCACTGACGGACCTTACTTCCAAATCATCGATCACGGAGTATTCGACCTGAGCCGACCCTGAAATCGTTTCGATTTTGGCTGACGAGAGCTTCATTTTTTTCAACCGAACCTGTCCACTCACTGTCTGCACGGTAAGTTTG
>JAYTZS010000353.1:0-8753 GCA_043741885.1 Bdellovibrio sp.
CAGCTGATGGACTGCAAAATTATTCAGTTCGAACAAATGCCAGGTTTACCGATGTCTATTCCCACCTCATGAGTCAACGAATCGACAACTTGATGCAGAAACATCCGGATTATGAGTTGGTTAAATATTTCTTAGCTCTAGAAGAAGCAAATTGTTTCACTCCTGATGATGAAGCGAAGTTGAAAAAAGCTCTTCCCAAAATGGCCATCGACCGAACTGTGAAAGTTAAAGCGAATTTAGTAGGATATTCTCCTGAAGAGACTCATCCGATTCTCTATAACTTCGGTAATCACATTGGAATGGCTCCGAAAGATTGGACTATGGAGTTTCGAGAGGAGAAAGATCCAGTTTACAATACAACGATGTTTAAGGGTCTGCGAACAGAGGGATTTGGCGATGCTCAAATTCCGAATGTGGTGGCAGGAGAGGTTTTAAAGGATATCTCCAAAACCAATCCGCAGGTCGCAAGGGTTTCAGCAAATGCTTTGACTCGCGGAATTTCCGAAGCATTCGGAAATCGTTTCAGTTGTATAGATGATCTCGGGGGTTCCGTGCGAACTTCTGCCAAAGGTGCAAATGGTCCACTATGTCGAACCTTGCACGCTGAAAATGATAAACATCTTGCTAAGCTTGCAACTGAAGGGCGAAATGGCGCTGATTGTCCCGAATGTGCAGCAAGAAAAGCAGCTGAAACGCAAGCAGCCCAGCTAAGGGACGGTCTAAAAGACGCAGCAAAAAAACTGGATCAAGCGTCTGTCGCGCGAGGAAAAGAACTAATCAAACCAGAGAACAAAGGAAAATGTATCATGTGCCACTCGGCCAGTGTAGACATGCTGCCGCGAGATTTTCGCTTTATGCCCTCTGATAGCGATCTAAAAAAAGCAGAATCAATAGCGATTTTGAAAGCTCGTGCTCAAGAGGGAGATCTCTTGCAAAGATTTGAGAATCGGTTGATCAAGGCTAAATCCATGCCTCCAATGGAAACAGGTTTGACGGACGCTGATCGGAATGACATCAAAGCCTATTTGACAAGTATTGCTGCTCAACCAAAGTGAGCAGCTGTTGCTGAGCCGGTGGATTGTATACAAAAAATAACAGTCACAATAAAAATGCGGCTCATATTTATCCCACTATAAATAAAATTTCTATTATAACAACAGAGCTTTCTTTTCAGAACTTTGCAAGCTGTGACGCTCAAGAAAAAGCGCCACGTCACACAGAACAAAAAATCTTAGGCTTCAAAACTAGATCAATCCTTTCATGCCTAATCCAGAAAATCCCAATGTCTCGAGAGCGCGCGTTTTCGAGTTCATTGAAAAAGGATTTTATACTGAACCGAACTGCCAAGCTTTTTGGATTGGTAAAAGCGCGAACAATGAGCTGGTAGGGTTCGTTAGATTTTTTGAGCTTGAGGATATAGGCGATGGAAGTTCTCTATATGACTTGCAGATTGCAAAACAATACCGGAAGTCAAATTAAGGGTGTGTCCGCTTGAAGTCGATTGGTCGTAAATTTACAGAAGAGCCATCGGCAAAATAAATTTGGATGTTAGCCAGCTTTGCAGTTTCTTCTTGATATCGAATAGGCTTGAGCGCATCCAAAGAACCTTTGTTCGCAAGGGCAAGTCGGCCGAATTCAAAATTACTAATATCCTCGGGTACAAGTAGATAGCGACTTGGACGGGCCGTAAGCAAATTTTCAGCATTGTAAAATGAAATAGACTGCACGCGAAGGGGGTTGTTCCAATCCCCTTCGATGAAAGCAATTAGGTTTAAGCCAGTAGGTTCCGATGTACCATGGCTCAATCGTTCGACAGTTCCTTCGTAGGTTCCAGAATTGAGAGCGTAAGTGTTTTGGACAAACAGAACAAAAAATAACATCGTTAAGAATTTCATAGAGTCTTCCTTGGTTAACAATTTACTGAGTCGAGAGATTTTTAGGCGAAGCGGGCCATTACATAAAGTGCAAATATCGCCAGTCAACTTTGCATAATATGAAGGATTGAGGTATCCTCTTGGAATGAAACAACTAAGATCAAAATTTCCACTCTCCTCCGATGACTGTGAACTTCTCCTGGAGTTTGAAAAAAATCCTTCCTTGCAAGATTTGGCAATGAACATGCAAAGAGATCATTCGATCATCACTCGGGCTCTGAAGCGCATTTCTGAATCCTTTCCTGTGGTGGATAAGACGGCCGGGAAATGGGTTCTTACCGAGATGGGGCGGAAAGTGAATGAGGCTTCTCGGTCTGCACTGACGAATCAGTTCTCAGCTTTGAACCAACACTCGACACTGAGACTTGGAACTAACAGAGAGTTCGCAGCAAGAGTGCTCGCAGCCGATTTTAAAGCGCTGCAAGCGACATTTCCGCAGGTGCATTTAAGTGTCCAAACTTATGAGCAGGGGACCGAGAAGGCCTTGCTAGAGGGGCATATCGATCTTGGACTGGACTGCGATAGACCTTTTGCACCAGACATTTCCTATAGGCTCGCGGTCGATGAGCCGATCCTGGCGGTCGCGAGTAAGAATTTTATTCGCGCCTACAAGAAAGAAATCTCTGCAGGACTGTACATGAAGCTTCCCCACCTGCTCTGCGAAAGACTTCATCCAGACAAGATACTCTTGCGGACGGAAAACGAACTTTTAATCGAAGCAAGCTTTAATGACATCGCTACAACCAGGGCGGTGTGCACTCAGGGAGTCGGTTGGGCGTTATTGCCACTTTATGCGATCAAAGCTGAACTCTCTGCAGGCCTGCTGGTGCAGATTGATCCAACGGCGTTTGGTAAATCCAAGTACGGAGTCTGGTGGCTTCGTAGCCGTCCTCAGCTCAAAGCAATCGCTGAAAATCTGATTAGCTGGCTACAGAGTCAGAAACTTTAGATATAATGGCAAAACAATCGAAAGAAAACGTAGGCCAGTGCCGCCCAATAATCGTTTGCTTTCTATGCAGGTAATCCTTTTAAGGATAAACTTGAAAGCAATGAAATTATTGAAACCTATACTTCATTTGATTTGTGGATTGATGACATGGGATTAAGAATTAATCCGAACATGAATATGGGCCGTCGTCCTTCGTCTCGGCATCTTTTGCGGGTTCAGTCAACAATCCAGACCTTTTAATGAAAAGAGCAATTTTGAGCCGAGTTTCAAAAGCCTAAACATATAATTTCTATTAAATCGGAACAGAATGCAATTGGGCGTGCATAATTTTTTGCAAAGGATAAAGGAAGCAATCAAGCAATATTTGGAGACAGTATGAAAATTTTAAGAACTATTTTGGTAGCCTCTACAATTGCAGCTTCAGCAGTAAGTATGGCTCAACAAGGTCAGCAGGAGACAACGGCTTCTAAGTTACCAAATGGAGTTAGTTTCTATTCAATTAACAATGATTATTATAGCCATTTAGCATTGTCCCCTTTGGTACAAAAGGCCAAATCTTGTACACAAGGCAATAACGAAGCTTACTTTGGCGAACTTCGTGAAAAAACTTTTGATGGCGGAGAGAAAGAATTGATTCTAGTAATTGCCGGTAAAACCAGTTCTGCAGAATTGGCAGATGTAAACCACTACTCAATTCTTACTTTAGATTCCCAAGGCGGTATTCCGTCGAACGGCACTATGGGTAATCAAATTCTGAAGGATAATCGTATTAAGATGAACTGGAAAGACATTTCCGGTCATTCTCATAGAGTTGATATTTTATTTTCTGCAGCAGATAGAAAAGTTAAATCCGTCAAAATGGGCATAATAATGGTTGATTCATGGAAGTCACTGGCTGCTCCGTTTTCAGATGTTCAGGTTGATTGTCAATTCTAATCATTATTGAGTGACTATCAAATATCCTAACCAGAAAGAAAGAAAGAAAACGATTGTTTGCACTCTGACGAGTCTATTCTTTCTAGCTCTTTTAATCAGAAATAGAGATATTCTTGAATTCGCTGAAGTTAGTCATCAGCAATAACAACGGATCAAATGAAAACATTTATTTTAGTCTTAAGTTTATTTTTTGGACTTACATTACACGCTAAAAAGACACATCGGCAACATTCAGTCCACAAGCATGGAGCTGGGACATTAGGCATTGCTTTTGACGGAAAGAACGGAAAACTTGAGTTTAAAATTCCAAGTGACAGTATTTTTGGGATCTCTAAGACTCCATGAGGGAGGCCAATCTCAAATTCGGATGATCGAATTGATTTTGCTATTTCCCTTGATTTGATTGTTCTGAATAAATTCGGACAAACTGACCAAATCCGCAAACGGGTGTGCCTGAACAGATGTCAATTGATTGAGTTGGCGTGCGACCTGATAATGATGAAGTGACATCAGCATTTCTTCAGCAGCTGATTGCACGACAGTATAGTCCTCCTTCGTGCCGAGGCCAATCAAGCTGTACCGGGCAGAAGACTTCTCAAATCGGGCGCCAAAGCAGACTATTTTTGTGGAAGGAAATCTGTGATTCAAAAGTTGAATCAGTTCAGAAGCTTTGGCATAGCTCACTTTTTCGCCGACTAAATCCACTCCCTCCAGGCGTCCTAAAAATTCAAAACAAGGGGTGTTGCCTAAAAATCCGCTGACTCTCAGGTGATCCGACAGAAGGCTGCGAAGGATGCCGTTGCTGGAGCTTAAAAGCGGCTGTACCTCTTGGTTCAGTTGTAATTTCCAAGCAGGCAAGATCTTCTCAGTGGTTAAACATTTGAACTCATAAAAATGCGATGTTAAAGCCATTGGGAACTGATCTCTCCAAGGGATGGTCACGACGCCCTCAGTGGCCCACAAACCCTTCCCCTGAATCCGCACCATGGGTAAGAGTGCTCCCAGCTCCAGAGCCAGAGCGTTGGAGGGGCCCGAATCCCAGCAACTCACAAGAGCAAGCTGAGGCCAAAGTTTCTGAATAAAAATTTGCATGTCCGTTTCTTGCTCAGGAAAATCAAGCCGCTCAAGCGGAGAGTGAGAGCGCAGTTCTGTCTCAAAGTGCACCCAAGCTTTCGTTTTCAAAGCCCGTGCGATCTCCGCTCGGTCTCTGTAAATTTCATGAATCAAGTTCAATGCGTAAGTCGGACTCCAAACTGAAATCAAACTTAAATCCATGCAAGAGGAAAGCAAAAGCTTTGTGACCCACCAGGCAGATGCACTGGAAGGAGCATTTTGAAGCGCAGGATGCAGGACCATGAATCTCTTGAGAATTGGAGCCTGCCACCAAGGGAACAAACTTAAATCGTTGCTGTTCAGCTCCTTTCGAAGTTCGTCTGGCACCCAGGATAAAGACCAATAGTGTTTTCCCTGAGAAATTTCTGGAAATGAGCAGTACAGATCATAAATCCAGGCTTGAGCTGCTCTATTCATTTCAAGCAGGGAAGTTTGAGTGTAGGGAATCCACTTGCGGTCGCCAGTGGAGCCACTCGTTGGTTCATAGCGTACGGTTTTTTTATTTAACTGCGAGCGGCCATAAAATCGATCTTGATGAATCAACTCTCGCCAGTCAGAGTGATCAGTCACAGGCAGGGAGGCACAGAAACTTTCATAGGAATTAATTTCATTTAATTTTTTGGATTTTCCCCAGGGACTTCGGCTGTTGTGGGAAAGAATATCCCGGAGCCTTTGTCGTTGAGTCGCTTCCACATTCGCAAGTGAGTTTTCAAAACTCCGTGCTTGTTTAGAATAAAAAAACTTTAAAATCCGATGCATCAAACCAAAGCCATTTCGAATTCTACGGTTGTGTCCGGAGCCATTTCCGGAGGAGTTTCTTGATCGGAAACAAAATACAGATCCACATCTGTGGTTTGAGTGAAAAACATTTTCAAGCTGCTTTCTTTTCTGAGAAATTCAGAATCAGAAAATGAAATCATATGAAAAGAAGAGTCCGTGTTGTTTTCAAAAATAAAATGTAAAAATTGAGCAACACACTGAGCTCGTTCTGAACCGCTAAGCTTCTCAGAAAACGTCAAGTGAGTGAGGTAAAGCGTCTCTATGTCTTCTCCCACTTGTGGAATGGAAAATCCCAATTTCAGTAAAGTCGTTAAGCCCCAAGTGAGAAAACGAGAGGCGTGCACGATTCGCATTCGCTTTGCTTCTTTCGGAGACCACGGCAATGTGCAGGCAGCGATTTGATTGTTTGAATCTACCAACACCAAAAAGTTTTTAAGCTCAAAGCCTGACCAACTGGTTTTTCTGCGATCCCATTCGTTTCCACTTTCTGTTCCAAACGAGGAGCCCAAATGCATTTTTTTGTGAGTCTCATTCAGAAAATATCTGAGAGCCGTATCCTCTGTGTTTTGCTGAAATCGGAAGTCAGAGTGGTTGGAAGAAAAGAGAAGCCGCGAGAGAGGTTTTCGGCCAAAAACATTGACCATCGTTAACTGGGTCAAGGGGTGATAAAAAAAAGCTTTGCCTTTTTTGTTTTTGACCAGGCTGTTAAAGGCGCCCTGATTGCTTCGAAGAATTGCCGTTAGCAAATAGCATGGCTGTTCGATTTCAGGATCTGTGTGAAAGTATTCGATCAAATCTCGATACAAAGCTCTCCATGCGCGAGAGGCTTTCAATCGCTGCTCAGAGCGAAAATCTCCGACATAAACCACAGTGGCCTTTTTTTGGTTCACCCACTTTGAGCTCCAAGCAAAAGAGGCCATCGTTGAAATTCTCTCATCTTGCTGAGCCAAAGTGGTAAAGAAATGAGAACCTTGCAAAGATTGCAGTTTTTGAAACGAGGGGCGGCGGTCATAAATCAGATCCAGGCCGTGAAGTTTCATTGGACTGCGTTCGATCGCTGTCATCAAGCATTCGTTATCGCTCGATTGAGCGATTCGGAAATCTGGATTTCTGAATAGAACTTCTTTTAAATCCAAAAAGCTCTCTCTCTTTCGTACTCGAGTTGAAATGCTGCTGGTGCATCCGTGCGGCCGAGATTGCGAATTTTCATGATGGCCAAATGAATTTCATCCGCCGGTGTTGATTTCCACTCCAAGTTTGCTGAAAGTCCTTTGAGATTATTCCCCTGGTTTCTCATGATTCGCACATCTTGCTCAATCACTTGGCGGGTGTAGGCGTGAATGAGCGGCTTCAGCAGAGGCGCAAGCCGGGAGCCTCGGTAGGCAATCCAAGTGTAAACCCGGCTGTGAAAACGATTCACAGGAGTGCACTGACTGTTGATCGCGAATCCGCAGTCGCCAAACCGGTAAATCACTTGAGTGAGATTCGGGAAAATAAATTCGTCCGTGTGGGCCATTTGCGCTTTTTGTGGATTGATCAGTCTCTCCATCCATCTTCCGATCGAATCGGAAGGTTGCAAGTAAGTGACTTTCACTCGGCCATTTTTAACTTGCAGTTGATAAGGCACTTTCATTTGAGCTTGATCTCGAAACCATTTGGAATGGACAAAGACTGTGTGTGGAACATCCATAAAATTTTGAACCAAGTGATCCACTTCGTTTTCAAAGTCAGTCAGCATCCAATAATGAGTCCAGTTTGAATCTTGAGCAAAAGGAAACTTCCACGTAGGAGTGGCAGGACATGGCACTTGTTCTCCAGTCCACAGCCAAAGAACTCCCTCTTGCTCGACTAATTTTGGAGCTGAAATCCGCCAGCCTCGAGACCTGATATTTTTCTCAAGTTCAGGTGTGGAAGGGCCCTCAGAAGGGATGTCCATGACCTGTCCGTTTTTGTCATAAGTCCATCCATGATAAGGACAGGACAATCCCTTAGGCCCGCATTTTCCTTGGGAGAGCTGGGTGCCTCTGTGGAGGCAGCGATCTTCGAGCGCATGGGCAACACCTTCGGAATCTCGGTAGAGAGCATAATTTTTTTCATAGATCCTGCGGCGAAGTGGGGATTTGCTTCCCAATTCTTTTGAGAGAGCTGCAATGTACCAGTTTTCTTTCAAAGTGGCATCGAACTCACTCAGTGTTTTCATGGAGCTTGTTTTCGTTGGTTGTATAGATTGGGAGAAAGCTCAATTGTTTCCGTTTCTCGACCACACCAATGAATGGACGCTGTGATTTTGTCAGGCGAGCTTCCCAGTCCAAAATGCAGTCGTCGATCACTTTGTGAGAGAAGTCCACTGACTGTTTGAACTTCAGAATTCATTTGAAATGAGCTGCCGTCTTTGGACTTCACTGTGAGCTCCACTTGAGTTCCAATTGCATCTCTGTTGCAAGTGGTGCCATTGCCTTGAAGCACGAGTCCAGTCCACTGATTCGAAGTGGGATATTGTGAGGTGTCGATATTTTTATAGAAAGTGGGCTTGGAGAAAGGGTGGGTAAAGAGTAGATCTCTTCGTCCTGAATTGGAGAAATCAGCCGAAACAGCTCCCCTTGAATTTGTCTCCTCAGTCATACCAACCCAGTCGGCCACATCCACAAATTGAGGTTTGGCTTTTGGTCCGCGGTTGAGTAAAAGCCGATTTTTTTCTTTACCAAAAATGCAATAACCCCGAATGTCGCCCCACTTATCGGCAAAGCGATGATAGGCGGGTGGAGATCTCGCGATTTTTTCGTTGATGTACCAGTAATCGGGACAAGTTTCGAAATTTTTATCATAAGTGTCATCCACCATTCCATTGGCCTGAGCGATATCCACCCATCCACTGTTGTCAAAGTCAGCAAAGCTAGCACCCCAGCCAAAGCGCTCTTCGTTGAGAACTCCTTTTTGAGTCGCCTTCTCTTCGATTTCTGGTAACTGTGGTTGAGTTCCTTTCGAGAACATCCAAAGAAGACTGCCTTCAGCTTGCAGAGCATGATGAACATTGGAAACAT
>JAYTZS010000354.1:0-3091 GCA_043741885.1 Bdellovibrio sp.
CCACTGTCTGACAAAATGCCAATTACCACTCTCGGAAAGTCCATGCTTGAGACTGAGCTCAAACGTTTGCTTCAAGAAGAGCGTCCATCCATTATAAAAGCTATCGAAGAGGCTCGCGCTCAAGGCGACATCAGCGAAAATGCCGAGTACGAAGCTGCTAAAGAGCGCCAGAGCATGGTCGAAGGGCGAATCGCTGAGATTCAATCGAAGATTGCAATTGCAGAAGTCGTTAACCCGGCTGAAATCAAAGCTGACCGGGTGGTCTTTGGAGCGACTGTGACTATTGCTGACGTTGAAGATTCACATCAGATCACTTATCAGATTGTTGGGATTGATGAGGCGGATGTAAAGGCCGGCAAGATTTCGATCATGTCACCCATTGCCCGTGCTTTGATTGGCAAAAAATCCGGAGATGTTGTGGTCGTGCATTCGCCAAAAGGTGAAAAAGAGTACGAAGTGAAGGCTTTTAAATATCAGTAGACCGTTTGCAGTCTGATTTGCCAGACTGAATCTATGACAGATTCCGAACGATCCCCGAAACAGACATCCCAGAGCTCTCGGATGTCTGTTTTCGTTTCAGAGCAACCCGGCTTAGGCCTAAGTCTCCTAGGACTCATGGCAGCTTTGCTGATCGGTCTGACGTTGAGAGCCGTGATAGCTCCTGATCGAATTTCCAAACTAGTTCAGAAGGCCTCTCTTAGCATTCACAAAGATGTTGAAATTCGATTTCAAACTGCCAGAGTCAGTTTGGCCAATGGCATCTGGCCGGATCTTTCAGTGATTGTCGAAGATATTGAAATTGAGTCACGAAAATCTTGTTGGTTCACTCCGCTGGTAGAAGTTCATCAGATCCGACTGCCGCTGTCTCTCAAGCATTTACTGCGTGGACAAATTTTGATTCATGAGGTGATCGCAGATGAAATCAATCTCAGCCTGCGAAGTGAGATGAAAGCTTGCAAAGAGCCGGACTCAATTTCAGTCGCTACGGCCTTGCAACGAGGATTAGAAGGATTAGAAGGAGAAGGTTCGAAAACGCCCTTTCAAAAGCCGCCGCCCACAACGGTAGTGGATCAACTGCAAAACGTTCCTAGAGAAAATCCGATTGATCATGTGCAAGTTGACGTGCTGAAGATTCATTATCTGCCAGTCGCTTTCACTTCTCTGGAAATCCACGCGGTCGATGTTCAACTGCTCAGTGAGTTGCCGAAACAGATCCAGTTGGAAGCTGTTCTCCACATGGGAGGCGAAACCGGGTTTGCCGAATCGAATTCACACGCCGACCTCATAATAGATTATTTAGAGGGAAATCGGCCGCATCTGACGACTTCCCTCAATGGCTTTTGGCGCGAGGGTGATTATCACTTGTTGGCAGAAGTGGACTTGAAGTCAAACAGCTTCCAAGTTCAAATCGACGTTCACCACCTTCCCTTAAGTCAGGTCACGCCCGTCCTAAAAAAATATAAGCTTTTGCAATCTGATTTCAGCGGCCGGCAGGCTTGGCTTTCCGGTCATTTGAAATCGGCTGGCGATTTGACAAAGATCCTGAAAACCCCTGCTCATTTGACTGATGTGCAACTTGAGGGAGACTTGGGTGAAATTATATTCTCGCATGCTGAAATCAAGTCGTGGCAACCGTTTGAATTTTCTCCTTTCAACTCTCAAATTCACGGACTGAATGTGCATGAGCTTTTGGTTTTTCTCAACCGACCCCATCCCTCTCCCGCTCTGGGCTCCTTAGGAGTTTTTAATGGAACTGCAAGATATGTCAGCCCCGAGCAGCTGGCGCTCAAGGGCGATTACTCTGGATTGGAATTTATTTTCTCCAACCAAGGAGCGCGGCAGTCGCAGACAATCAGCCAAATCAGTGGTGAGCTGTCGCTCAAGCAAAAGCAATGGACGATTTCAGTAGACCAAATCAAACCTCTCGAGGGACTGTTTGATGGCAATTTGCAAATAGTGGCCGACAGAGATTTTAAAGATTTGAAGCTCCAAGCACAAATTCGCGAACTCACTTTGTCGCCTCATGTGCAGAGTTTGATGACCGGCGGGGGAAGTTTCGGTGCTGTGCAAGGACAGCTGGAGGCGCATCTGCATTCGGCGGAAATTGTGAATTTGAAAGGCCAATTGCGAAGCGATCAAATGCGAATCGAAGGTCTACAGCTCTCTAAACCTAAAATAGCAATTGAGACCGAGCAAAAAGAAACAGTGATCACTCTGTCTGCCCCCGAAGTAGAAGTTCCACGGAATCTAGTCGGAACCTCAACCCGAGTTTCTCCTTTGCTGGACCCATTGCTGCAAAAAATTCCAATCGACTCGGAAGAAGAAACGAGAAGCGCTTTATTCAAAGCCTTCACAGTTCAACTGCGAACAGAAAAATTCCTTTCAATGAACTGGAGTCATCTGCAAGCAACTTCCGAAGGAGGTTCTCAAAAAAGGGCAGTCACCTCTTTTGGGGGCTGGAAGATGGATGGTCAGCTCTTTGGTGAAATTCGACTTTCTGGCACGCCAGAACAGCAGTGGATGATTTTGGGCACAAGAGACAATCCCCAGCTGAAGAGTCGACTGCCGGGCCTGTTAACGAAGCAGCGCCGCTGAAAAGGAGACGTCATGATTTCGAAAAATCTTTCTAAAGGTTTGAATTCAATTATCCCGGGCAAGCTGTCTCAAGCTGTTGAGACTGGAGCTTCGGCTTTGGTTCGCCGGCTGATCTCAGTCGAACCTTGGCCCGAGAATGGTTTGGTTCTACCGCGATTGCAGGCTCACCGAGGCTCTTGCAATGATGGAGCTCAAGAGAACACATTGGAAGCCTTCCGCTCAGCCAAAAAGCGGGGGGCACTGATGGTCGAATGCGACGTCCAATTATCGAAAGACCGAATCCCAATTATTTTTCACGACTGGAATTTAACCCGCCTAGGATCAACCCATCAAAAAGTCGGTGATCTCACGGCTCAAGAATTGCGGGAAAAAGTCCAAGCTCCCACTCTGCGAGAGCTCCTCATGGATTCTCAGTCACCACGGCTGGTCAATATCGAGCTAAAAAGTCGAAGCAAGTTGGACGACCCCCTGGAAAGAAAAGTTTCGCAAGTGGTAC
>JAYTZS010000355.1:0-3078 GCA_043741885.1 Bdellovibrio sp.
CTCTATTGCTCATCGCTTGAGTTTTGGGATGCCAATACTGGTAAAGCTTAAAAAGCTCAGATTCGAATTCTCCCGACGTTTGGAAAAAAGAGGTGCGTAAGTCCAAAAACTGTCTCTCGTAATGATTCATTAAATCCATTACTGGGTTTCGATAGGTGTCGCCTGGCCAGTAAAACCTTTTCGCGTTTCCAAACCAAGCTTTCAGAACTTCCGATTGCTGAAGCATGGAATCTGTCGCCGCGATTGAGGATTGCAGCTGCTGAAACAGGTTGTCCGTGGTCATCTTTTTCAATAGGGATTGAAAACTAATGAGGTAGTCGAGATTACTAGATGCTTTGACCAACTCTGGGCGCTGAGACATTTTTAACATTTTGAAATCCATTAAGATCTCAAAACTGCGACTGTTCAGGGCCGAAGTGTAAGCATAGAGGGTTTTCACATGGCGAGGACACTGAGCCGGAGAGATCGAATTCCTAAGCACGGCTTCTTTCTCGTGCTGAATTCGATCTCTAAGAATTTCTTCTTGGAGGGAGCCTGTCTGGCCGGCAGCTTCCGAAATCGTTTGATGAACTTCTCTGACAGATTCAGCAAGACCGAGAATCACATGTTGTTTTTGGCAGATCAGATCGGAACTGTCGCCATTCATGGTTGAATTGAGCTTTTTGAGATTTTCATAATTAGTATTTTGCAAGTCTACGGCTCGCAGCCAGCGACTTTCAACTTTGGGATCGTTGATCTGAAAAGGTTGTCGAAGATTGAGTGAGACTAAATTAGTTTCGGCTTGAATCTTCTGAGTCAAGCGGATGGCTTCGTCCTGTGGATTGACTCGTAAACCTTTGAGAAATTGCATTTTCAAATATGTCTTAACGAGCTGACATGAGTTCACAAGAATTGCTGTTCGATTTTCAGGTTTTTGCAAATCAATCCGCTTCTGAGCAGTCTGAGCATACTGATTGACAGCGGCACTGACCATCGAGGCACCGACAACCAGAGGAGCCAAGTTTTGCAGGCCAGGAATTTTTGAAACAGCTTGAATCAAAATCGGCGACACGTTATCCACGAATTCGGCGACCCCAAAGACCAGCCGCTCGGGACCCGAATACTGGGTCTTACAATTTTTTGAAGAGTCAATTTTCAAAGGATTCGACTGAATCATCTGGTTCAATTCTTTCATTGAGCCAACAATAAGGACGACAGCTTCTTTTGCTTGTTTCTGCTCGAGAGATGTCGCGGCGTAAGCTTGGGCTGAACTCACAGATCCCGTAGTCATCATTGAAATATTCTCGACATAAGAATTTTTGAGCTGACCTCTTAAAGTACCAACCCCGCCGCGGATCTGGTCTAGGAGAACATTCATATTTTTTTGGTTCGCAGGTGTCGTCAGTGTGGTGTTGACACAGGAATCTTTGATTTCGAAAGCATCGTTCAATGTTTTTTTGAGGGCTGACATAGACTCATTCACCTGATCGAAATCCGAATTCTCGACGGGTTTGCAGCGAAATTCATCTGGCGCATTTGCAATTGGCAGATCAACAGCAGGATTTTTTTTTGCAGGCGCTGTACCCGCTGTTGTGGCAGCGGCGGGTTGTGAAGTGACCAAGGCCACGAGCGATGTTGAAATTAGACAGCAGAGGATCATTGCTGTCTGAGCTGCTGTTTTGTGGCTGAAGATCATTTGCCACTTCCGGTCTGCAAGCGATCACCACCTTGAGTCGTCAAATTTAAGCTTCCAGTCCCGAGAACTTCCCTTTGAACTGCCAGCAACAGACTCGGCCCATCTGCAATAGCGCCAGCCGAGTCTTGACCTCGAGTAGTAACTGAATTGGATCCAAGCAAACTGAGTTTTTTGGTCTGAGCTGAGAGAAAACCCACTCCTTCAAAGTTCGGAATGGAATAATCCACTCCCATCAAAATTAAGTGCTCAGCTAAAATGGTAACAAAGGCGGGAGGAAGCTGGATCTTTCCACAAAGCAGAACGACTTTGGCCTGAATCTCTAAGGAGTTTTTGGCTTGCAAATTGATCGGCTGCGGGTTCAATCCCTTCAGGTAATTAGAAATTTGTGGAAGTTCTGTATCGCATCCCAACGAAACATAATCGGATCTTACCTGTATTTGCTCTAGGAGATCCATTTTAGGTTGAGGCAAAAGCTGAAGTTGATTTTCCTCTTTCAGTGCTGAAGGTTGAGCTTGAGAATTATTTCCAACAATTTGTTTGGCAGTGATTTGGCTGCGAAGCTTCAGTCGTTGCTGATTACCAGCTGATTGAACGAGCACTCCGGCAACAGCGATCGAGCCGGGTTGACCGCCTTCAGTTCCGGGTGCTTCGCTGTTTCTGATCGAACTGACTTCGGACTTAGCTCGGTTGTTTGGCGAGGATTCAATGGAAGAATCTTTGGAAGGGTCTTTGCTGAGGCTTACTGAAAAACCGCGAGTGCACCCGGCGGTGACTCCACTGAGAAAACTGAGAGCAAGTAACAAGCTATTTAAACGTAATTCCATGACTCTTCCTTTAAGAGTTAGGAATGTATCAGACTTGATGTACTAAACCGAGAAGTGCCTGGAAGGAAAGTCTTTTTCCGCTCTATTTTCTTTAAATTCGATGCTTATTTTCTAGAGTGTCTAAAACTTCGACGGCATTTTTGTTTTGAGCAAGGCAGGCCATGTGCTTACATCTTTCAGCTGAGCACCCCAATTTTTCGGCGGCTCGACTAATTTGTTAAGCCCTGATTAGCAGGCTTCACGCCGGCGCTTTCTTTTTTCCTGTTTTTTCTTTATCTTCTTAGGCCTAACTAACAAGCCAAAGGATTCATGAAATATCTCTTTTTAATTCGAGCTGAGTATTAGTACCTGTCACAGGTATTTAAGCGCAGTTTTTACAGCATCTACATGTGATGGGGCCCATCGCTAAAGCTCTGACAGATGATGAAAAAGAGAAGATCTCCAGCTGCTATTCTCATGTGAGTGGAGCGGCAAAACCACCAGTTTCGAAAGCTGCCAGATCTTTGATTCAATTGGGAGAGAAGTTATCTCACATCGGCGATGAAAAACTTCAAGTTAAGGCTTGTAGCAATTGTCATG
>JAYTZS010000356.1:0-21916 GCA_043741885.1 Bdellovibrio sp.
CGGCTTGAACTGACTTTTGCGGCGGTTACGGAAAAGCTGCCGCCATTGACATCGTTAAATTCAATATCGACGATTTTAAGTCCGACTGTTTTAGCCATTTGATTGATTTGCGTGAGAGCGTAATATTCTAAATGTTCATGACAAATAGTATCATATGAGTTGGTTTCCAACATTGCTGGAAGATAGCTTTGCTCGAAAACCCAAATGCCATTATCGGCTAGAATTTCTTCAACCTCTCGCATGAATTGCATAGGATCTTCTAGATCGTAAAACATGGCAAAAGAAGTAATGATGGTGGCCCTTTTCGATCCGAATCTTGCTTTGATAAGAGACGATGAAAAGAAGTCCGGTATCAACTCTACGTCCGAAGGATAGAAATTTCTAAATTTTGCCCCTGATGGATCGATCCCAACCAGGGTTAAGTTCCGATCCGGATAGGCTCGAAGTGTTGTTCCGTCATTACTTCCAATATCAACAACCAAATCTCGTGGATTTAGATCAATCATAGCGAGGATTCGTCGAACTTTATCGTTTAAATGTCTGACCATCGAGCCATTTAAGCCTGAACGGTATCCATAATTCTGTCCGAACAATTCGTTCAAATTAAATGAGTGGGCCAGCTGTACCAGGTTGCAAGAATCACATTTGATCAACTCTAGCGGTCCTTCAGGGATTTTAGAATTGTCATCTTTTGGAAAGATTCCTGTAAAAGACTGGTTTCCCAGAGAAAGGAGTGAGGTCATTTTTACAGATTTACAGGCCCGGCAATTCATAATCGGGGAGTGCATGAATTTAAGTCTCCTAAAGCGTTGTTAAAAAACAGGGATATGTTTAGACATTTTATCATTAAACTTTGCAAATAATTTCATATATCTAGCAAATGAGATGAGCTGCGGAAAAAATCATATGTTAGCTTTATTCCATCATCTAGGGAAGTTTGAGCTTTCCACCCCAGGTCAGACATCAAGGAAACATCTAATAGTTTTCTAGGTGGACCGTCCGGTTTTGTTGTATCAAATTCGATGACACCCTCAAATCCAACCACACCTTTAATTTTATGAGCCAAATCACGAATTGAAATATCTTCGCCGTAACCAATATTGATCCAGTATGGAAGTTCGATCTGGTCAGCCTTAAGCATAACGTGGATGCATGCGTCGGCCATATCATTTACATACAAAAATTCTCTCTTAGGTTTTCCAGTTCCCCAAACTTTGAAAATTTTGTCTCCGGCAAGTTTTGCATTATGCATTCGCGCCATTAAGCCAGGTATCACATGGCTATTGATCAGGTCGTAATTATCATTCATTCCATATAAATTTGTCGGCATTACTGAAAAATAACGACAGTTATACTGCTTTCGGAAGCTCTCCGCCATTTTTAAGCCTGCAATTTTGGCAATTGCGTAAGGTTCGTTTGTTTCTTCAAGCCGCGAAGTTAAAAGATATTCTTCTTTTATAGGTTGGGGACATTCTTTCGGATAAATACATGAGCTACCTAAAAACAGCAGTTTATCTACTTTATTCAAGAACGCTGCATAAAGGGTATTGTTCTGAATCTGCAAATTCTGAAAAATAAAATCAGCTCGAAATGTTTTATTAGCTATGATTCCACCGACCTTTGCGGCTGAAAGAAAAACATGCTGAGGCTTAAATGATTCAAAATAATCTAACGTTTGTTTCTGATTGATTAGATCCAATTCCATTCTGCTTGGCGTCAGAATGTTCTCGAATCCCTTAGATTGAAGGTTTCTGACGATTGCTGAGCCGACCATCCCTCTGGCGCCAAGCACGAGAATTTTATCCTGCTTCTTCATAGTTTCTAAGCCTCTTTTTTGATAATCTCAGAACCTAACAACCTGAACCTTGGAACGCAATAATTGAGCACAAATTTGTGAAAAACCTGATTCGACGGATCGCAGGGCTCATTTATTACCCCTGGTTTTCTAGCTATGAAGTTTCAGTTCTCATCTTGAGCTGGAATCGTTCACATTTGACTGTGAAATGCCTGCAACAAATGTCAGCCAGCCAGTCTGTTGCAAAAATGCAAATCATCGTCATCGACAATGGATCGAAACCCGAAGAACTTAAGTTTTTAAAGCACGCCATCAGCAAGTTGAAGACCTCAGTCGAATTGACCACCCTGTCCAACAACGAAGGTGGGAAAGCATTTCTCCGCGCCTTGGCTCGGGTTCGAGGAAAATACGTTTTGTTTTGTGAAAACGACTTGGTTTTCGAGCCGGGTTGGTTTGAGTCCATGAAAGCCGTCTTTCAAGCGCATCCATACCTAGGTCAGCTTTCACCACTTTCTGCCATACCAAATTCGGGCCAGGGCGAAGTTTGGACAACAAAAGATTACGAAGAGGTCTCCAGTCAGCAAATTTCATTTCTCAGAACGAGGACCAATGTGGGGACCACCTCTTTGGTTCCAATGAAAGTTTTACGCCGTGGAATTTTTTGGAAGAATCTGCACTCGGAGCCTGGCAGTTCTTTTCGATTTCCGGATGATGGTGGATTTTCAAGCCAGATTCGGCGATGTGGTTTTGAAATTGGCTGGATGGAAACTCCGGTCGCTCACAATTTGGGTCACACGGAAAGTGAGTGGGCTTCCAATCCAGAATATTACCAAGAAAATTGGAAAGCAAAAAAAACAATGGGGATCGACACTTCTAAAAATTCACTCACCGACTCAGGTTTTGAGCTTCAGAAATTGAGACAAGAAAATGAAAGTCTGAAATCAAGGCTCAAGAAACTGCAAAGAGAAAATCCAGAACTGTTTGCGCGGCATGAATTTATCCAAGAGACAGCTCGAGTCTATATTGATCAGGGTTCAGGTTTTCGAGCCGAATGCTTTGAAGAATTTCAATATCATCTTGGCATCAAAGAAGAAATATCCATCGACCTTTCCGCTTATTCGGCAACGGCCATTCGCATTGATTGCGTGGGATTTTCGGCGCAGGTCGAACTGGACGCCATTCAGATGCAAGGAGACGGTGCCAAATGTGAATGGACATTGGCAAAGCTTGAAAATGAATTCCCTCAAGTTTTGATTTCTTCAAAAGCCGGCAAGCTCAAAAAAGTTCATTTTTCTATCTACGTTCAAGCAGATGCAAAATGAAAGTTGGGATTGCTCTAGCGACCTACAATCCTGAAATGAAATTTTTTAGAGAGCAGATCGAATCTCTGCGCGATCAAACGTTTAGCAATTGGGTTTGTGTGATTTCAGATGACTCTTCAAATTCTTACCTGAGCACCGAGATCAAAGAACTTATCCAGTTAGACAGTCGTTTTTCCTATTCTAGAAATCCAAGCCCGCTTGGAGTCTACCTGAATTTTGAAAACGCACTGAAGCAGCTGCCAAACGATGTGGATTTCATCTGTTTTAGTGATCAAGATGATATCTGGGCGCCTGAAAAGATTGCGGCACTTATCGAAAATTTGAGAGAGACCCCAGCCGCGTTCGTGATTCATTCAGATCTTAAACTGATTGATAAAGACAAAAAGCAAATTTCAGAGTCTTGCTGGACCGAGGAAAAGCGAGAGATCGATTCAAGGAAAGGTCTGCTCAGCCTCGTCCTTCGCAATCGGGTGACCGGATGCTCCATGATGTTTCGACAAAGCATTTTGAAAATGGCTCTGCCGTTTCCTGATGGTGACAATTGCTACCTTCACGATCACTGGATTGCAACTCTTGGCCAAACTGAAAGTGATATTATCAATTTCAACCAGCCTCTGACCCTGTACCGACAGCACAGTGGAAATGTCATTGGAGCTTCGCAAAAGTCTGGTTCTCATTGGACAGAAAAATTAAAAAAGCTGGCTCAGCTGAGCTCGAAATCTAAAAAGGCATTAAAAATCAGGCAACAGCTGTCTTGGGATTTGATAACTAGAGTTCAAAAGTTTGATCGTGCTCAGGCCGAAATTGTGAAGCAGGACCTAGAGCCTTTGCTAAAGCCTTCGCCATTGTTCTTCTTGAAAGAGTTATTGAAAACGCGATTTCATTGGCCAGAATTCGGTTTGTATTTACAACTTTTTATTGGAAGTTTCATCAGCGATCGTCCTCGAGACTAAGCTGGTTTCCACAATTTCTTTCTCAATTTTTCGGAGATAGCCGTCATTAAAATTAAGTCCACCAAGTTTCGCAGGGCCCACGCCCAGGCGGCTCCTTGAATTCCAAATCTAGTCGCAAGAAAATACAAAGCTCCGCAGTAAAACGGAAGCTCGATCAAATGCACTTTTGCTGACAGGTCAGGACGATTCAAAGCTTGAATCAAATGAAAAGGACACCAAGCCGCCGCATTCACAGCAAAGCCGAAAAGCAAAATAGCCAAAACTGGAAAAGAGTTTTCTGCAAAGTCGTTTCCGAGCCACATTTGAAGACCCCATCGTCCAGCTATGAGTCCGAACCCAAAAATGAGAACTCCCATCAAAGCGATCAGTTTAAAAGAGTTCCAATAAGATTTCTGGGCTTTCTGAAAATCCAAATGTGCCGAAGCTAGAACTGGAAAAAGGGCTCTGGTGATGGACGACGGCAAAATTAAAAGACGATTCACAATTTCAAAAGGTGTCGTGTAATAGCTCAGCAGACCGCTGGGAATCAAAGCTGCTAAAAAAAATCGATCAAAGTACACCATTAAGGGTCCGACCACGTTGGTCACAGTGAACCATCCTCCTGAAAACAACAGCGGTAGACTTTTCTTGAGACCGAGAACTTGGACTTTCTGGAGCCAGCTGGAAGTTCGTTTTAAAAATAGAAAATGAGCAATCAGAAATGCATATCGTAGGACAGCGAGAGCAGAAACAATTCCAAACAATCTGGGATCTTTCATAGAGATCAAAAAAGGAATTAAAAAATTAAAGACTCCGAGCCAGCTTTGCAGAAGATTCAGTCCCAGGAACTGGTGATTGGCCTCGAGCGCCCCCTTCACTCCCGCCGTCAAAGTGATAGCTGGCAACGTCAGCGCCATGATTTTCAAGCTCTGCATGGCTTCTTGCATTAGCTCGGGACTTGCTTTCCCTGCCAGCAATGCCGGAAACGTCGAAAGAAGCCAAAGTGCCAAGCATCCCAGCAAAGTGATCACAGCAATCATTCTCATCGAGGTCCAAAAGACCACGTTAATCTCAGAATCCTGTCCGCGAGCTTGGAGCTGAGAAATTTGAACGGTCAGGGTTCTGCCTAAGCCAAAATCAAAAAGACTGAAATAACCAATCACAGCCCACACAATCGTCATCAAGCCAAAGCGCTCGAGACCGAGATTTTGAATCAATCGAGGAATCAATATGAGGCCCGCCAGCAGGGGGAAAAAGTGTCCGGCCAGATTGTAGAGGGAATTCCGTCGAATCGACGAGGGGCGTGCCATTTCTCAGTGCCTCTCTTGACCCTGGGTGGTTTCTGTGAAAATCAATCGGACTATGTCAGCATTTTTGCACATTTTGGTCAATTATGGAAACGATCTTGAAACCGAAGCTTTTCTGCAGAAATGTTTGAAGCTGAAAAGTGCCGAGAGGGGGCTTTTTGTTCTCGTCAACAATTCAGCAAAAAGTCACCAAGATACGACCTTCAGTCCCTTTTCCAAAATGTCGGATCGACAAGTGCAAGTGATCAATTGCCCGGACAATCCAGGTTATTTTCCAGCAGCTCAGAGGGCGCTGAATGAGCTTCACGGACAAGAATTTAAGTTTGTGATCCTTTCCAATACCGATCTGCAAATTCTCAACGAAGATTTTTACGAACTCCTTCTGGATCGAGCACCAGATAAAACAATCGGCGGGATTGCTCCTTCTGTTCGCTCAGAGCTGACTCAAAAAGAGTGCAATCCGCTTTATCAGAATCGAGTGACTAAGCAGAAAATTCATTTCTTGAAGCTGATTTACACTTTTTATCCTGTCGCTTGGAGCTACCATGTTCTGAGCTATTTCAAATCTTTACTTTCTTCCGAACGGTTACTTCAGCCCGAATCTTTTGCTTATGCTCCACATGGATGCTTTCTGATCTTGACTGATAATTATTTTCAGTCTGGCGGTGATTTTTCTCATCCCGTTCGGCTTTACGGAGAAGAAATAGCCTTGGCTGAAAAACTGATTCAGATGAAATTAAAAGTAGTGTTGGATCCAAGGCTTCAAATTCTACATCGAGAAAATGGCACCGAGCTCAGCGCCTGGCACCGCGCCACTCTTTCCCGTAGAACTTTTCAGTTCAAGCAAGAAGCTGCTGAATTCTTAGATCGCAGCTTCACTGACTTTTAGGTTCTGAAGCTGGCACAGTGCATTGATCTTCTGGCAAGAAATGTCTGATCTTGAATCAACTTTCCGGTACATTTTGGCACATGAGTGAATCGTCAAAACAAGTTCTAGCAGTGATAGTCACTTTTTATCCCGGTGCCGAACTCATCGAAAATATCCGACAGCTTCAAGGCCAAGTTTCCAAAGTTCTGATCGTCGACAATACGCCCGATGAAAAATATTGGAGCTATCTAAAAGGCCTTCAAAGCCAATATGCGTTTGAACTTCTCATTAACGGATCCAATTTAGGCATTGCCGGAGCGCTCAACCGCGGAGCTCAGCATGCAATTTCAGAAGGCTTCAGATGGCTGCTGACTATGGATCAGGATTCTTATATTCCACAAGGATATGTGCAAAAGTTTTTTGAGACTTACGAGCTGAGCAAAGAAAAAGATAAGATCGCGATTCTGGCTCCGACTCACTTTGACAAAAAAACAGGTTACCAAAGTCGAGATTACCGCGGTCTTCAAGGCCCCTACGTCTCAAAAGATATCGTGATGACTTCTGGTAATTTAATTCCAGTCTCAATTTTTGAGAAAATTGGATTTTATGACGAAGATCTTTTTATCGAATATGTCGATCATGACTTTTGTTTGCGAGTCAAAAAAGCAGGTTACAAGACAGTCCTAGTCACAGGTGCTCAACTGGGTCATTCCCTAGGAGACATGCGAAAGCATAAAATTTGCGGTCCGATTTTTTTCTTCTCCCACAATTATCAACCTGTTCGGCGTTATTACCGTGCCCGAAATCGTTTGATTCTCTACCGACGATACTTCGATTGGTGGATTTTGCACGATCAAGAATTTGCCATGAAGGATATGATTAAAATCTTGATGGTGGAGGACCGCAAATGGCAAAAGATTAAAGCCACCCTGGCAGGAACAATTGATGGTTTGCTGGGGCGACTAGGTTCCTACGACGGTGCAACTTATCAGACACCTAAAGCTTCAAAATATTTTGTCGAGTTTCGAGAAGAGATTTTACCTTTATTGCCTGAAAAAGTAGGACGAGCTTTGGATCTCGGCTGTGGCTCGGGGGAAACCTCAGGTCATTTGAAAGAAGAGGGGCGATTTCAATGGGTTTGCGGAGTGGAAGGCAGCCCTGATGCTGCGGCTCTGGCCCAAACTCGGATGAATCGGGTGCTCATCGGTGATATCGAAAAAATTGAATACCCTTTTGAAAGTGAATCCTTCGATTTGATTTTAACATTGGATATTTTAGAGCATTTGGTTGATCCCTGGGCCACTTTGAAAAAATTAAGTCGCCTGTTGAAACCCGGGGGATCTATCGTTGTCAGCATTCCCAACGTTCGGCACTACAGTGTCGTGATCCCTTTGATTTTTCTTGGTGACTGGAGATACACCCAGGAGGGTCTTTTGGATTCAACGCACATTCGATTTTTTACAAAGAAAACAGCTGCTCGAATGTTCACTCAAGAAGGATTTGAGCTGAAAGCTTGGGATCACACGGGGGCGAAAAAAGGTCTGGGGTCTTTTCTCAACATATTAACATTTGGGTTATTTAAGGAATTTTTTATTTTTCAAAATCTTTATCGATTTGAAAAACCGCTTAAAAAGGATTGATCGTCAGAAACTCTTTCCAAGATCGAGCCAATTGATCCTTCGGACTGATCAGGGGTTGGCTCACATTCCAGGCGATTGCCAGCTGTGGATCGTTCCAGCGAATGGCGCCTTCGGCAGCCGCACTGTAGGGCTTGTCCACTTTGTACATGACATCGGCCGATTCTTTGGAAATCACAGAAAAGCCGTGAGCAAAGCCACCCGGAATCAATAACCACTGAGGCTTTTCGCCGGTTAAAATAACACTTTGATGTTGGCCAAAAGTTGGACTGTTTTTTCGCAGATCTAGCGCCACATCTAAGATCGAGCCGCGCAAGCAGCTGACCAATTTCAGTTGTGTCGGCTCAAACTGGTAATGCAATCCGCGCACGGTTCCCGGGGCCGAGTGGGAAAAATTATCTTGAATGTAAACAGTTGGAAGTCCGGCTTCTCGAAATCGACCTTCATTGTAGCGCTCAACGAAAAATCCTCGATCATCATGAAATGATTTCGGTGTTAGCAACTGCAATCCTTCGATTTGAAATTTCTGAATTTCCAACATCGGATCTGCCATTTAGGGAATCTTTCCTTGAGCAAGAAGTTTCACATAATTTCCGTATCCTGAATTCGGATAAGAGTCTGCAAGCTTGATCAATTGCGCTTTGCTAATGAAGCCCTGATTCAAAGCGATCTCTTCGAGGCAAGCAATTTTAAGCCCCTGTCGCTCTTCTAAAGTCTGCACGAATTGAGATGAAATGAGTAGGGATTCGTGAGTTCCGGTATCCAGCCAAGCGCAGCCCCGGCCCATTATTTCGACAGAAAGAGAGCCTTCTGCCAGATACATCTTATTTAAATCTGTGATCTCGAGCTCGCCTCGCGGAGAAGGCTTGAGGCTCTTTGTTTTTTGCACGACTGTTTGATCGTAAAAATAAAGTCCAGTCACGGCCCAATTGGTGGTTGGGTGTTTTGGCTTTTCTTCGATTGAGAGAGCTTTCATCTGATCATCAAAATGAACGACTCCGTATCTCTCTGGATCTTTCACGTGGTAAGCGAAAATTGTAGCTCCCTTGGATCTGGCAACCGCATTGGCCATTTGCCGCGGGATGTCGTGTCCATAAAAAACATTATCTCCTAAAATCAAACAAGCGGGCGAACCTACTAGAAAATTTTCAGCAAGTAAGAAAGCTTGTGCAATGCCTTCAGGCTTTGGCTGAACCATGTAGGAAAGCTTCAATCCCAAATTAGATCCGTCACCCAGCAGGTCCTGAATGACCGGGATATCCCTGGGTGTCGAGATGATCAAAATTTCTTTTAAACCGGCCAACATGAGCGTCGACAAAGGATAATAAATTGTCGGTTTATCATAAACGGGCAGCATCTGTTTTGACACAGCTTTCGTCGTTGGAAACAACCTTGTGCCGCTGCCGCCGGCCAATAAAATACCTTTCATAAAAACCTCATGATTTCTTTTTTGCTAGCAAAGTCTTAACCCAAGACTGATGAGCCAGATACCAGTCAACTGTTTGCTTTAAGCCGACTTCAAAGTTTGAATACTTTCTTTCAAAACCCAATTCTTTCTGAGCCAGAGAATCATCGATGGCATAGCGCCAATCATGCCCAGCTCGATCCTGAACAAAGTTAATCAGCTCTTCGTATTTCTTTCCGTTTACTCTCGGCTTGACTTGATCTAAATAAGCACAAATGGATTTCACCACTTGCAAATTGTTGCGCTCTGAGTTTCCACCAAAACAGTAAGTCTGCCCCGGAGTTCCCTTAGTCAATGCTAGCAAAATTCCACGCGAGTGATCTTCAACGTGAATCCAGTCACGGATGTTGCCGCCATTTCCATAAACTGGCAGAGGCTTTTCTGCCAAGGCATTGGTGATAACGACGGGGATCAGTTTCTCTGGAAACTGACGAGGCCCATAGTTGTTCGAGCAATTGGTCACCAAAGTTGGAATGTGATAGGTGTGATGCCAAGCTCTAGTGAGATGATCGCTAGCGGCTTTGGAAGCCGAATAAGGCGAATTTGGTTGGTAGGGAAGTTTTTCGTGAAATTTACCCTCTTCTCCGAGCGAGCCATAGACTTCGTCGGTAGAGACTTGAAGGTAGCAGAATTTTTCTTTTCGATTGGAATCCAAATCTGAAAAATATTTTCGAGTTGCTTCCAAACAAACAAAAGTTCCCAGGATATTTGTTTCAATGAAGGCCTGCGGTCCTGAAATTGAATTGTCCACATGGCTTTCCGCTGCAAAATTCAAGAAAGCATCTGGCTGGTGTTTTTGAAAAAGCGAGCTGACAAAACTCATGTCGGTGATGGACCCTTTTTCGAAATCACACTGCCCAGGCTTTAAAATACCTTCAAGGTTTTCCAGATGACCTGCATAGGTCAGTGCATCCAAAACGACAATTTTGTGGCCTTGAATGATAGCTTCGCGCACAAAGGCGCTCCCAATGAATCCAGCTGCTCCAGTAACGATCAATTTCATATTTGTCCCCGGCGCTTGGTTTTTTCATTCACTTTGCAAAATGTCAAAGCCGATTGAATCTGAAATCCGTTGGCCGAAGGTATGACTCGAGCTATCAAAGGAACAGGTAGTTTCGCAATCGCGACGGAGTGGCAGCCTTTTAATTTCGATGGGCAGTTGGCGGAAATGCAAGTCTGATGCGGTCTGGTAGTTCAGCAAAGCTCTAACTGAGGTCTTTGTCTCCGGACCGAGAGGTCTGGGGCCGAATTTTTCATGACAGACCACGCTAGGCCATGATTTAAATAACTCACAGATTTTCAAAGCCAGTCTAAATTTTTTTTCAAGTTTTAGACTTCCGTTTTTTGTTTTTCACTTCAAGAGGAGAGACCATGATTCCAGTCATTCTCAGTGGCGGAAGCGGGACCCGGTTGTGGCCCGTCTCAAGAACAAGTTACCCAAAACAATTTTGCGAACTTTTCGATGAGTCTCTTCAGACTTTGACCCTCAAGCGCCTGTCGCGTTTTGGTGATGCAGTGATTTTGACTTCGCAGTCGCTGCGAGATTTTACCGAGAAAAAAGCCAAAGAGGCTGGATTTCAAAAAGTCCGAGTTATTTATGAGCCAGTCGGGAAAAACACAGCACCCGCTATCGCTTTGCTTTGTAAAATAATGGAGCTTGAAGGTAAATCCAAAGAAATCTTAGGAGTTTTCCCAGCCGATCATTTGATTCAAGAAGAAGAGATTTTTGCCAGTGCCATTGAGCATGCGCAATCTTCGGCCAGAGAAAAAAAAATTGTGACTCTGGGATTAAAGCCCACCGAGGCTGCGACAGGCTATGGCTATATTCAAACCGAAAAACAACCTTACAACTACAAAAAACAAGTCAGCGCTTACTCTGTTCTCAAATTTCATGAAAAACCAAATCATGAACTAGCTCAAGAATTTTTAAAAGATGGTTCTTATTTTTGGAATGCCGGTATTTTTATTTTTCCAGTCAGCTTGATGATTGAAAAATTTGAAAAATTTCAACCTCAGATTTGGGATTCGCTTTCACTTTTGAAAAAAGATTTGAGCAACTTGAAAGAAATTTACAGTTCATTGCCTTCGATCTCGATTGATTATGCAATTATGGAGAAACTGACAAAAGAAGATCTTCTCTGTGTTCCATGCGATCCGGGTTGGAGTGATGTTGGCTCTTGGGATGCTGTCGCTGAAGTTTACGAAAAAAGCGGAAGGTCCCGAGGAAATCCCATCGAAGTGGATTCAAAAAATAATTTTGTTTTGCCTAAAGCAGACAAACGTTATGCTTTTGTAGGAATTGATGACTTGATTGTGGTGGACACTGAAGATGCTCTTTTGATTGCAAAAAAAGGTGAAACTCAAAGTGTCAAAATGATCGTAGATCGCCTGAAAACTGAAAGTCCCAAGCTTGCTTCGGAACATACTTTCGAAGAAAGACCTTGGGGCCGATTTGAAATATTAAGAGACAAAGAACATTTCAAATCCAAAATTATTCGAGTGAATCCTCAGCAACAGATTTCATATCAATCTCATGCAAAAAGAGAAGAGCACTGGATTATTGTGAAAGGCGTCGGCGAAGTTATTTTGAATGATCAGACGATTCCAATCAAAGTCGGAAGCTATGTCAAAATTCCGACGGGCTCCAAGCATCGCATTCGAAATACGGGCCAAGAAAACATTGAATTTGTCGAAGTTCAGCTTGGCAGTTATTTTGGTGAAGATGATATTGTTCGATATCAAGATGATTACAGCCGAAGCTAACTTGATTGAGATGTGTAGGTAGGGCTACCGATTTGGCAGTCCTCTATCACAATTGTCGGATTCGGCTTCTGTGAACGCAAGCCTAACAATCGCGGAAGTTGATCAGGGGGCATCAGGTGTTTTCCAAATAAATTGAATACACCCAGAATCAATTGCAACAGAGGGAGATAGACCGGAATGGGGATCGCTCTCTGTTCCTTAAAAAGCCGGACACCAAGTTCCATAGCTGAAATTTCAGGACCATGAACTGATTGCAAAACCACTGGTGGCAGATCATCCAGTGCCCGAATGGATTTCATGAGGTGAGCGCTCAGTGCATTTGCTGAAAGGGGAGAGTAAACAATCTTTCTTCCTGGTAGCACGCTTCGAATGAGCAAAGGATAAATCTTCAAATTTTGCGCTAAGTAAAAAAATAGATCCAGACCTTCTTTGGATCCAGCTCCAACCACTTCGGATGGTCGCCAAATAAATAAATGTTTCCAAGACATTTTTAAGAGCTCTTGCTCGGCATGCAATTTAGACCGGGCATAGGCACCGGCATTCTCTCCGGCTGTTTGGCTGCTCATAAATCCAAAATTGAAGCAGTTCATTTTTTGCAGCACTTGCGCTAGGCGGATAGTCGCATGAAAGTTAATGGCAAAGTAAGCAGAAGAATCATGAGAGTGAGTCAGGGCCGCCAAGTGAAGGCAAAAATCAAACGGACCTTCAGGCGCAAGTATCTCTTCCAAATCGGGCTGTAAAAGATCGGCTTGAACAAATTTGAGCTGGCCTAAAGATCCGGAGCTTTCGACCTGCGGGACGAATGGAGACCGAGTCAGCGCAGTGACATGGGTGATGTGAGGATCAGCCATCAAATCTGTTAACACAATGCGCCCGATGTTGGAGGTGACTCCGGTCATAAGAATTCTCAAATTTTAATTCCTGTCTGGTTGAATTTCAGAGGATTGACCTCAATTCATAATATGTTAGGTTTGGCGAAAAGGGAGCTCATTTGCCAAATCCCCAGAATTCCAAACCGATTTTCTCTTTGGTCATCCTCTGTTACCGAAGCGAAGAGTCGATCAGTCCCTTTGTCGAAAAAGTGCATGCACTTTTTTCTTGGGTCAATATCGATTATGAGCTTGTGCTGGTCGGAAACTATTGGCCAGGAAGGAATGATCGGACGCCGGAAATTGTTCAGAAGCTGGCAGCAAGTCACGTTCGCACTCGAGCCGTCACGGTTTCGAAACAAGGCAATATGGGTTGGGATCTAAAGTCAGGCCTTGCTGCAGCTCATGGGGACTACATTGGGTTTATTGATGGAGACGGTCAGTTTCCAATCGATTCGATTTTGCCATTGATCTATCACTCTTTGACAAACGGTTATGACATTTCCAAAACTTACCGAGTGGTGAGGGGAGATGGAATTTGGCGAGTTTTGATTTCCTTTGTCTTCAATACTTTGTTTCGCGTCTTGTTCGGAACTCGGTATCGAGACGTCAATTCCAAGCCAAAAATCCTCAAACGGCAGCTTTTAGAATCCATGAATCTGAAGTCTGATGATTGGTTTATTGACGCTGAAATTATGATCAAAGCGCATCGACTGAAAGCCAAAGTGATAGAGATTCCGATTCATTTCGTCGAAAACGAACAGCGTGCCTCTTTCGTCAAACTGGAATCTATTTTTGAGTTTCTAAAAAATCTTTATCGCTTCCGATTTAAATCGATCTGATTATGGAAATCGCAATTAACTGAGCTTAAGGATGCGGGCAGTCTCTGAGCAAAAGTTTGAAAGGCCCTTCCGCAGTCCGCTCCTCAGAAGAAATCAAATACTGAGTCGCTTTTGCGGGACACGTGCCATTAAACTCCGTTGGTTCAAAAATATATCCAGTTCTTTTCAAATAATACAGCCACTGAGGATTGTTCCCTAGATAAGTTGCTACCACGGCATCCGGAGCAAGCTTGCCGTGTTCTTCTAGTGCGGCCTGCGTGCGTTCCCAGTTTCCATTGGCGTGAAAATTGTGTTGGGTCACTGAAAAGCTGTAAAGCAGGAAAAGTAAAAGAAACAAGTTCCTTTGCCAAGTTGCCATCAGATGCAGACTGAGAAAAATTCCAAAACTAGCAAATAACCCCGCGTTTAACAAATAATAGGCATGCTCACCGACATGGGTGGGTTTGAGAACGTACATCATCCCGATGCAAGCGATATAAAAAAGGATCACTACGGGATACTTCTTCCGAATCAGATAAAGTCCGAGCAATCCCACCAGTGCTGTGTGACCGAGAATTCGACTTGGCAACATGGAGAGAGCATGCGGGACACTCATGATCATCTCTCGGGCCGTTTCTAGCCGGATGCCGAAATAACCTGGATTTGTTGTCGCTTGAGAATCCCAATAACGATACCAAAACCAAAATAAAAAGATCGAGGCTGCCAAAAGAAAAACTCCAGCAATTAAGCTAGGAACAAAGAAAAAGAGAAAGAGAATATAAAAAGGCCTGATCAAAAATCCGATCAAAAAGCAGCAGCTAGATAAAGCAAAAATCAATTTGTGCTTTGGATAGGCAGTCCAGAGATAGGCTGAGACAGCGTAAAACAGGAGAGACGTTGATTCAGGCATTGGAATCGAAAAAAAAGTCCAACTGACTGGGAGCAAAAGAAAGACAACCAAAAATTCAGGCCAACTGTTTCCGGGCTCCTGGGGATCAAGCTGATACTTTTTCAATAATGTTCGCCAGAAGAGAAGGCCTGCTAAAAGAGCAAACAGTAGAGAAATGACTTTTGGAGTGACCTCATCCCAAGATCCTTTGATCTGACAGATTGTTCCCAGAATAAAAGAGTAAATTGGAAATTCGTTGATAGCGACTCCCGCAGCGTCTCCTCGAGGGCCAATGTGGGGATACAGAAACTGAGATCCGGGTTCGATGCAGTAAAAATACCCAGAAAAAATCGAGTCTGCTTGCCGGTGTTCATGCGGACCGTTCAGGACTGTTCGAAATGAAAATAAGAATAGCCCCAAGGCAATAAAAAGGCCTGAGAGAGCGATTCGAATCGTCCATTTTTGATTTTGCATGACCCAAGCCTCTGCCTAAATATTGTTTAGAGTTTAAAGCCAGCTGCCTCTGCATCCGCTTTGAACATTTGAACAGTTTCCAAGCTCAACTGAGTGAGATCTTTATTAAACATACTCATCTTTTTGATCAGATCCGGCGGTGAAGTGATGATGTGACAGCCAGAAAGTTCAGCTTGCACAATGTTGAAAGCCTCTCGGGTCGAAGCCCATAGCAATTCAATCTTGGGATCTGTTCCTCGGCAAAGGGCTGCGGCAGCTTGCATCAGGGGTACGGGATCTCGGCCTGTGTCAGCGATACGGCCGGCGAAAATGGAAACGATGGAAGGCGCTCCGCCTTTCAGTGCCAGCACAGTTTCAATTGTCTGTTGCATCGTAAAAATCGCCGTCACATTCAATTTCACTCCCTGCAAAGTCAGGTCTTTGATCAAAGGAATTGTCGATTGCCCTTCGGAATTCGTAATAGGAATTTTCACATAGACGTTTTTAGCCCAGGTGTTGATCTCTAAGCCCTGGCGTTTCATATCATCAATGTTATCAGTGAAAACTTCGAAGGAAATCGGTTTGTCTTTGATGGAGGTCAAAATGTCTTTGCAAAAGGACTGGTAATCCGTGATTCCGGCTTTTTTCATTAAGCTAGGATTGGTGGTCAGCCCTTTGATTAAAGGATTCTTTGCCATTTCCAGCATCGAAGATTTGTCGGCACCATCCGCATAAATGTGAATTTTATTGGCAAAAGGACTTTGAATCATCGGAGTCTCCAATCACAGATGTTTTGATGAGCAGAGTATGACTTTTCAATCGAGCAAAATCAATGAGGATCGCTTACGGAAACGGCGCTGGATAAGCAAAAGTTTTACGTTGAGAGGACAAACCCCTGGCCCAACTTTGAGTTCTATTTCTGCAATTCTATTTCCACCGAAGCTTTGTGGCCGATGAGCGCTTCAGAACTGCAAAGTAAATGTAAGACATCAGGTGACTCATCGATCGAGTTCGAGATAAGTCAAAAGATCGGTAAATGCGCCATCTCCACAGAGCGGATTTAAGCTTGTTCGAGCTCACAGAAGATTGAAGGACTCGGTAGGAAGCAAGGATTTCTCCCAATCCATTGGCGACTGAGCCATCTCTTAAAAGCTCGAGCCAAAGTGCTAAGTCTTCGTGTTTCAGAGACTGGAAGCGACGCTGTGCCAGATATTCTTTCTGAATCATCACCGTGAGACAGCCAATTCGATTGTCTTGCAAAAGATTAACAAATTTGATCTCAGCGGGAACTTTTCTAGGATTTCCAAAAGTCTGCCCATTTTCATTGATGGCCTGGTAATCATGGCAGCAGAAAAAGGTTTTCTGTGAAAGCATAAACTTCAGCTGTCTCTCAAGCTTTTCTGGATGCCACAGATCGTCGGCATCCAGAAAAGCAAGGTATTGGCCTTTGGCGTTGTCCAGGGCCACGTTGCGATTCGCTGCAACCCCGACAAAATCTGGCGAACTGAACAGTCGGCACCGAGGCTCAGCTTTCGCGAATTCCTCAGCGATTTGCTGACTGCGATCGGAACATTTTGCATCGAACACTAGAATTTGCTCCCAGTTCTGGTAAGTCTGAGCCTGAACGGATTGGAGAGTTTGTAATAGATACTTCTCTGCATTGTAAACTGGAGTAATAATTGAAATAAGCGAAGTCAGCGTTTCGATCAATTGAAAGTTCTCACTGTTAAGAAAGATTGATTTTTTATAAAGTTTCGCACAAAGACGCTTCCGATGAATCCAGCGGCTCCGGTGACAATCAGTTTCATATCTCTCCTAGTCTTAGTGTTTTCATTCACTTTGCGAAATGTCAAAGGTGATTTGACCTGACATGACAAGGGTTTATGATATGACTCGAGTGATCAACACTGACAACAATTCGGCTATCGAGGAACAAATTGGCAGTTCGTAAATTTCGCTGGAGAATTGTAGAAAAAATTCAGCTCCTCGCCCTCGATGCCATTTGTTATCTGGCCATCGCAGTCGCGCTTTACAGCTGGCTTGTGACGGTTTCAGATGTCACTCGATTGCTTTTCAGTCCAGGATTTTTATTTATCTGGATCAACTTGCTGGCTTGGAATTATATTTTCGGAAATTACGAAATCGAAGTTCAAGAGAATTTGCGGCGAACTTTCAAAAAGTCGGCGCTCGTTTTTGTCAGTACTTTAATTCTTGCCACCTTGGCCAATTATTTAGCAGGCAAGGAGCGATCCGGAGTTTTTGGTCGCGGTGTTCTCGGCGGTTCTCTTTTGACATTTTGGATTTATTTGCAAGTTTCAAGATGGATTTTGGCCCGCATCTGGAAGTCCACGCATAAGGCTTTCAGTTGGGTTTTTGTTTCAGATTCTGAAACTAAACAGTCGGTCCTCAAAGATTTGCAGGCCACCTCAAATCCTGTTTCGATCGAGTGGGTCAGTCGCTTATCCGAAGTCGATGTTCTTGAGAAATCCGATGAACTGTTCGGGGTCGTCTTTTCAGTCAAAGATCGCGATCCCAAAATGATCGACACTTTGATGAAAGTCAGAATGCAGGGACTGCCTGTTCTCGACTTGATCGAGTTTTATGAAATCCATTTTAAGAAAGTTCCGATTTTCTACCTTTCTTCGGAATTCTTTTCATTTTCAAAGGGTTTCAATTTGCTTGGAAATTCTTTTTTGCAACGGCTTAAGCGGCTGACGGACATCGCAATTTCCTTGCCACTTTTAATTTTGATGTTGCCGGTGATGGGGCTTGTTGCAGTATTAATCCGCATAGAAAGTCGGGGAGGCGCCATTTATAGCCAGACTCGAAGTGGAAAAGACGGTCGCGAGTTTTTACTGTTTAAATTTCGTTCGATGAAAGTCGATGCAGAAAAATCTGGAGCGCAGTGGGCGCAAAAAAATGACTCTCGAATCACAACTTTTGGAAACTTCTGCAGAAAGACTCGTCTCGATGAGTTGCCTCAACTTTGGAATATCCTTAAAGGAGAAATGAGCTTTGTCGGACCTCGGCCAGAACGCCCTCAATTCAATCACGAGCTGGAAAAGGAAATTCCTTTTTATCAGCTTCGACATCTGGTTCGGCCAGGCTTAACTGGCTGGGCTCAAGTTCATTACCCCTATGGAGCATCTGTCGAGGACTCGTTTCAGAAACTGCAATTTGACCTTTTTTACGTTAAAAATTTCTCACTGTTTCTCGATTTTCAAATCATTTTAAAAACCATTCGAGTGGTGGTGATGGGACAGGGAAGATGAGCTCCACCAAAAAAACTCTCTCAATCTCCTTGTTTTTATTTTTCGTTGCGACTTTGGTTTCTCAGTCAGGAATGGACGGATTTGCCACTTTGTCGATCCTGAGTCTGATCTGGTATTGGTTTCAAAGCGGTCGTCAGTGGCCTTTGTTACCAAAATTAGGTATAGAAAAAGCTTTTCTCAGCTTTGCGATTGCAGTCGTTGTTAGCTTTCTCTTCAATTGGGATTCAACTGCCTATGCCTTGAAAAGGATTGCCGAGCTTAAGTGGATCCTTAATTTTTATCTTTTGGTGTCCGCTCTGAGCTTGATTACACCGCGCCTTAAAATATTTCAGCGGTGCCAATGCATATTGGCTTTCGCCGCAACCTTTGCGCTTCTCACTCCCATTTTGGGTTATGACATCTTACAAGGAATCGACAAGGTGATTGATCGAACTCCCTCCGGAGTGGCTCGGGTCGGAGGATTTTTCAGTGACCCTATGACGTTCGCTCACTTGCATGCTCTGTATTTCTTTCCGTTGGTCGGTTTGACTTTGAAACTTTTCGAAACGAAGGAGCGAGATCGACTGGGTTCATTGGCAGTGACTTGTCTGGTAGGCGCTGCTTTGCTCTTTTCCTACACTCGAGGGGTCTGGCTTGGAATGTTTGTCGGCTTTGTTGTGACTGGTTTTATAATCCATCTCCGTCGCGGGGTTCAAATCCTTTTAGGTTCCCTGGCCATGATCGTTGCAGGTTTTTTCTTAATTCCCTCTGTTCACGAAAGAGCTTTGCAAATGCTTTCTGGTCAAAGCTATGACGGCGAACGCATTTGGATTTGGAAAGCCAACTGGCAAATCTTCCTCGATCATCCCATTTTCGGAATTGGCTACGGCCAAAATGCCATGGCCTTGCAAAGTTATTACGAAAAAATTGGTGCACCTGCTGGACTGATTATCAGCCATGCACACAATCAGTATTTGCATCTCTTGGCAGGACTGGGATTGTTCGGACTGAGTTCTTACCTCTCCATTCTGTTTTTAATGTTCCGGAAGACTTGGAAAGTTTATCAATCACAAACGAAAAGGCAGGCTCCCAGCTGGGTGCAGGGCCTCCTGTTGGGTTCTTTGGGAGCTCAAGTCTGCTTTTTTATCGGAGGCTTCACCGAATCTAATTTTGAGCATTCCAAAGTTGTTTATAGTTTAACCTTGTTGTGGGCGCTTGCATTTTGGCTCAATCAAGAGCAATTCACAAATCCAAATGTGGTGAAGAATGTCTGAAAAAAATTTGAATTTAGAAGAGTTGATTCTTGAGGCATTTAAACAGAGCAAGCTGCTCGGAGTGCTCTTAGGAGTCATGTTTGATGGCGGACGGATTGTTTCGACAAGTGCTTTCTTAAATAACCTCATCGAATCCCAAACACAAAAAATTAATTTCGAACTTCGCGAGTTAAACCTCGTTCAGGATTTTCACAAGTACTCGGCACAAGATCTCATCGTGATTGATAATGCTTCTGAAGAAGCTCTGTGGAAAATCAATCAACATTGCGAGGCGCAGCTGATTTTGATTTCAGCAGCCAAGGTCGACAGCACCCTGGTCGATTACTCTTTTTCTGAACAGGAATTGAAGGCAGCAGTTCAAGTTCTTGAACAATGGATTGAAAAAGCAGAGGCTCTTTCTGAACGTTGGGCGTTCGATGGACCACAGGAGAATCAAGCTCTCCTATTGGACCGAGACGGTGTTTTGATCGAAGACGTGGACTACGTGACATCAGCTCAGCAAGTTCGAATGCGCCCAGATATCATGTCTAGTTTGCGAAAAGCTCGCGAGCAAAATTTTCGACTGCTGGTTTTTACCAACCAATCCGGAATTGGCCGCGGTAAGATTGCTTTGTCGCAATACGAACAAGTTACCTTGCACCTGCAGGATTTGCTGGCTAAAGAAGGCCTGTTTCTCGATCGAATCCTCAAAGCTCCTTTTTTCGAAGACAGCTCGCTTCTTAGCTGCCGAATTCGAAAGTCTTTGCGAAAGCCTCGGCCTGGAATGATTCATCAGTTGGCGCGCGAATTTCGCTTGGATTTAAAAAAGTCAAAGCTAGTTGGGGATTGCGCGACGGATTTAATGGCAGGAGCTCTTGCGGGCGTCGGTTCATTGTATCTAATCAAGGGTCCAAGAAAAACCGAATCTGAAAAGTGGAAGCAATGGCCCTTGCAGTCCCGGATAAAAGCCCAATCTAAAATGCAAGAAATCGACACTCTCGATCAGATTTTTCGATAAAAATCAGAATCCCAGCATTAGAGCGAGTGAGTTTTAAAAATAGCCTGCAAGTTGGTTAGCATCTGCTCCAAATTGCTTAGCTTCAAAGATGTCGGTCCATCGCAAAGTGCTTTGTCCGGATTTGGATGAGTCTCAAGAAAAATTCCATCGACTCCGACAGCCATTGCGGCTCGAGCCAAAGGCCAAACCATTTCGCCGCGTCCACCAGAACTTTCTCCAGTAGCCCCCGGGAGTTGGGTCGAATGCGTGCAATCCATGATCACTGGAAATCCTAAGTTTCTCATATCAATCAAACCAGTCATATCATTGATCAGGCGGTTGTAGCCAAATGTAGTCCCGCGCTCACAAAGCAGCAAATTTTTATTGCCCACGGACACCGCCTTTTGAGCGATCGCCTTCATGTCCCAAGGAGCCAAAAATTGACCTTTTTTGATATGAATAACTTTACCAGTTTTAGCCGCAGCCACCATGAGGTCTGTTTGCCGCGAAAGAAAAGCGGGGATTTGTAAAACATCAGCGACTTGAGCCGTGTCTTCCACCTGAATTGTTTCATGAACGTCCGTGAGCAAGCATACTCCCAGTTCGCCTTTGATTTTTTCTAAACTTTTTAGAGCACTGGAAGCTCCGGGCCCGCGAAAAGAGCCTGAACTTTGACGGTTGGCTTTGTCGAAAGAGCACTTCAGGATCCAAGGGATTCCCATGCGATCTGTGACTCGCTTGATTTCCTTTCCCGTTTCCATGACCAGGCCCTCGTCTTCAATAATGTCAGGACCTGCAAACAAAACCCATTTTTTTGCATCACCCCAAGTGATTGTTCCATTGGATGACTGAAGGGACACTGTGTTTGCAAGAGCTTTGAATCCTGTCATGAGAAACCTTAACCTTCTTTGAGAGCTTTGATGACTTGCTCGATAATGTAATCTTGATTTTTATCCACCATATCTGGGTACATGGGCAAGCTAATCACATGCGCGGCAGCCCAGCGAGCCTGATGGAGATCGCCGACACATTTATTGGCATTTTCTTTGTACCATGGCTGATCCGGCATGATCCGCGGATAATGGATGCTTGTGGGCACTCCCACATCGGCTAATTTTTTCTGAACCCCTGCTTGGTCGGCGACAGTTAGAGTGTATTGAGCCCACGCACTTTGGAATCCTTGGGGAATGTGTGGAAAAGAAAAATCTTTTGCTTTGAGGCTCGAAAAAGCCTCACTGTATTTGCGCGCCACTTTTTCACGCTGCTCCATTTCCCAAGGGTATCGATCCAATTT
>JAYTZS010000357.1:0-8637 GCA_043741885.1 Bdellovibrio sp.
TTGGAGCCCCAGCGGGCTGTCACTCCTGGCCAAGCTGCAGTGATGTATCGTAACAAACAGCTTCTCGGCGGAGGCTGGATCACATGATTGACAGCTCAGTCGGCAACTTCGCCGGAAAATGCGACCCGCCATTATTTCAAGTGCACACTTTCGGATGCAAAGTGAACACTTATGACTCCGGCCTGATCCAGAAAAATTTCAAGCAAAGCGAATTGAAGCTTGATCCTAAGATCAAAATCCATGTTCTCAACACTTGTGCTGTGACTGCGGAAGCAACCAAAGAGGCCGTCCGCACAATTCGAAGAATCAAGGCCACGGAGCCCTTCGCTACAGTAGTCGTGACCGGCTGCGGAGCCCAAGTCGACACCGAAGCCTTCCGAAACTTGCCAGGCGCTGATTTGGTCATCGCCAATTCGCACAAGGGGCTTTTGCCGCAGATTCTCGATCAGTATTTCAAAGGCGAACTGAAAGAAAAAGTTTTTAAATCAAATATCTTTCGCAAAGAAGATCTCGAAATGGGCGGTGGCGAAGAAGCGTCGCACACTCGGTCGTTTTTGAAAATTCAAGACGGCTGCAATAGCTTTTGCACCTACTGCGTGATCCCCTTTGCCCGTGGCAAGAGTCGCAGCTTGCCAGTTGTCGAGTTGATCAAACGAATACAACAGCTATCGGCGGCGCAAGTGCAAGAGACCGTGCTCACCGGCGTTCACATTGGTGATTACGAGTTCGGCTTAGAAAAATTGGTTCGTCAGCTTCTCGACAAGACCACAATGCCCAGATTTCGTTTGAGCTCTTTAGAGCCCGTCGAAGTCACAGAGGAGCTGCTGGACTTGTATCAGAACGCACGAATGTGTGCTCACTTTCATATGAGTATCCAGAGTGCGGAAACTGAAACTTTGTCTCACATGAAACGAAAATACACCGCCTCTGATGTCGCTAAATCTTTGCTGGAAATTCAAGAAAAGGTGCCAAGTGCTTTTGTTGGCATGGACGTGATCGCTGGCTTCCCAACTGAAACCGAAGAGCAGTTTGAAAAGACCTATGCTTTGCTAGCGGAGCTTCCGTGGACTCGTCTGCATGTTTTTCCGTACAGTGAAAGACCAGGCACTCGAGCCGCTGCTTTTGCCGAGACAGTGCCCTGGGAAATTCGATTGAAGCGAGCTCAGAAGCTGCGAGAGCTGTCTTTGCATCGCTATCAGAGTCAGGCGTTAAAGCAGGTAGGTCTTTCGAAACAAGTCTTACTTCTCAGCAAAGGTTACAAAAGAAAAGCTCCGCAAGACTTTGCTCGCGGGCTTTCCCGGGATTACTGGCCAGTGAAGCTGCACACCAGTTCGCCGCATCAACTTCAAGACAACCTTCAAGAAAAAGAAAGTTTAGTTTCTGAAGCAGAAATTCTTGTACGGATCACCGGTTACGAACACAGTCCTCAGAAAATGGAAGGCGTACTTGTAGGCGAAAGAGTCTTAAATGAAGGAGCTTTGTAAGTGAGTTCTTTTTTAAATTATCTATTCAAATCTGAAGAACTGCTAGAGCAGGCTTTGACTCACAAATCGTTCATCAATGAAAGTGGACGCAAGCATTTGCCTCACAATGAAAAACTAGAGTTTTTAGGCGATGCTGTGCTCGATCTGGTTTTGTCCGAATTTTTGATGGAAGTCTTTCCAAACGACGACGAGGGTGACCTCTCAAAAAAACGCGCAAGCTTGGTCAACGAGACAGTCCTTGCCCAGATTGCTTTTGGCCTTGATTTGTCAAACCAACTTCGCCTGGGAAAAGGAGAAATTCTTTCCAATGGAAAAGAAAAGCCTCGGCTTCTTGCCAGCGCTTTTGAGGCCTTGCTTGGTGCGGTGTTTTTGGATGGTGGTTTTGAATCTGTGCGCTCCGTGGTGCGAGAAAGTTATCAAGCTCTGGTCAGTCAGATGAACCCGACAGAAAGCTTTGAACTTGATTACAAGACGCGCTTGCAAGAGACCTCGCAGGCCGAAGTCAAAGAAACTCCCGGCTACGAAGTCACCGGCGAAGTGGGGCCCTCTCACAATCCGCAGTTCGAAGTGACTTTGACTTTGCAAGGTCAGGTGATCAGCAAAGGCTTGGGTCGAAGCAAGAAAATCGCCGAGCAAGATGCGGCCAGAAGAGCCTTGGTCGAGTGGAAAACAATTTTTGAAGCAGGAACTCTGAGGAGACCTCATGTATAGATGCGGATTTGTCGGCCTGATCGGGCAGCCCAATGCAGGAAAATCATCTTTGATGAATTTATTGGTGCAGGAGAAAGTCTCGATCGTCACAGCGAAGCCGCAGACAACTCGGCGCCGAGTCCTTGGAATTGTTTCTGATGAGCAAGGGCAAGTGATTTTCGTGGACGCACCGGGAGTGCTCAAGGCCACCAAAGGCCTCAATGCCTTTCTCACAAGAGAAGCTGAGGACGTCATCAAACAGTCGGATTTTTTGATTGCTGTCCTCGCCCTGGACACAGCTAACAAAGAGCAGGCCGAAGACATTATCAAACTGATCGCCGAGTCCGGTAAGCCTTGGATGAGTGTGATCACGAAGGTCGACTTGACGGAATTTGTGCGCCGAATTGCGCCGCTGAGAGAAATTTCGCTGAAACATAAAAGTTGTTTAGGCATTGTGGAAATGTCATCGACTTGGCGAGAGGACGGCAGAGCAGCGAGAGCGGAGATTCTCCGTTTGTGTTTGTCGAAACTTCCCGACACTCCCAAACCACTATATGACATTGAGCTTTTCACTCCCCACAGCACCAAAGATTTGGTGTGTGAGATCATTCGCGAGCAGTGTTTTGAAGTTTTGCATCACGAGATTCCTTATCAGATTGCCGTGCGTATGGTGAAGTTCGATGAAAGCAATTTGAAAATGCCGAGGATCGACGCTGAGATCCTGGTCTCGAGAGACAGCCACAAGCCCATCCTGATTGGCAAAGCCGGCGCGACCATAAAGGAAATCGGAATGTTAGCAAGAAAAGGCATTGAGAAAATGATGGGACAAAAAGTTTATCTGGGGCTAGAAGTGTCCGTCCGAGATGAGTGGTCTGAGAATAAAAATATAATGAAGGAGCTTGGTTATGTCGTGGAATGAATCCTCAAGTCTAACCACGTTGCCGAAAGTGGCCATCATCGGCCGGCCCAATGTCGGCAAATCCACTCTGTTCAATATTCTGACAGATTCTCGAAAGTCGGTAGTGAAAAATCAGCCAGGAGTCACCCGCGACATTATCGTTGAGCCTTGCGAAATTTGGGGCAAGCACTTTGACTTGATTGATACAGGTGGAATCACAGAGGCGCATGATACTTTTTCTCAGCTGATTCGAGAGCAAGTCACTGAGTTTTTGGAGATGGTGGATTTTCTTTTGGTGGTGATGGATGGGAAATCAGGGCTGATTCCTGAGGACCGAGAGATTTTAAAAATTGCCCAGATGACAGGAAAGCCCTTTCTTCTCATCGTCAATAAAGTGGATCAAGGACATCTTGAAGACATTGCCACAGCTGAATTCTATGAATTCGGCGAAGATGTTTTGGCGACAAGCTTCGAGCAGCGTCGAGGAATTTCTGAGGTTCTTGAGTGGACTCATAAAATGCTTCCTGATGATGTTGAACAGCTGAAAGAAGGCGTGACCATTGCTATTGTCGGCAAGCCCAATGTTGGTAAAAGTTCCATCGTCAATGCCCTTTTAGGTGAGCGTCGAATGTTGGTCTCTGAGATTGCCGGGACAACCATCGATTCCGTCGACACTCCATTTGTCTACAACGGAAAGAAGTACATCCTTGTCGATACAGCAGGTCTCAGAAAAAGTGCCAAACGTGAAGAGCACTTGGAGATCATCTCAGCTTTCAAATCTCAGGAGAGCATTCGGCGCGCTGACTTGGTCTTACTTATGATCGATGGCACGGAAGGCCCTAGCGATCAAGATGCTCGGATCATGCAATCGATTCTTGAAGATCACAAAGGAGTGATTCTAGTTGCAAATAAGTCGGATCTAGGAAAATTGGAAGTTCCCGAATACCGCAAGACTTTCAAAGAACAATGCGAACAGGTTTTTCATTTCTTTACTGATGTTCCAATCGTTTTCACATCGGCAAAAACAGAATCTGGCCTGGATGATTTGCTAGCTATGGTGGAAACAATTTCAGGAAAGCTAAATAAGAAAATCACCACAGGCGAGCTCAACGATTTTTTCTTCAACGTCATCCGCCGGGCACCAGCTCCGGTTTGGGGAATCAAGAACGTGAAGTTCTATTATATTACTCAGACTCAGCAAACTCCGCCGTCCTTCATTGCCTTTGCCAACCACCCGGACGGAGTTCATAATTCTTACCGTCGGTTTTTGATTAAGCACATCAAAGACGAATTTGATTTGTCTGGAATTCCGATTCGAATTTTTGTTATGAAAAGCAAAAACAAAAGCAAAAGCAAAGAAAGACCCTAATGGCCAAACGGGGATCGTGGAGCACTCGCTTTGGATTTTATCTCGCAGCTATAGGCTCGGCCTGTGGCTTGGGAAATCTTTGGCGCTTTCCATACATCGTCGGAGAAAATGGTGGGGGTGCCTTCGTGCTTTTGTATGTGATGTTTGCGCTTTTGATTGGCTTGCCACTTTTGATCGGTGAATTGATGCTAGGAAAGTCGACTCACCAGTCAATTCTTTCTGCCACCGCTTCTTTGTCTCTAACCAAAAAATTTGTTTGGATCGGGCGACTGGCAGTTTTGATCAGTTTGGTTGTGCTCTCTTATTATGCCGTGATCAGTGGCTGGGTTTTGCATTTCTCGACTCAATTTTTGGTCGGTTTGATCCATCCTGAGATGCTGGTGGAAAAAGGACGGATGGATCATTTGCTGTCCAATGGCTGGCTGCAAATCGGCCTGGCCAGTGTGCATTTGCTCTTAGCCATGATCGTTGTCATCAAAGGGGTGCAAGAAGGATTGGAAAGATGGATCGGCGCCATGATGCCGGTGTTTTCCATACTGCTCGTGTTACTGGTGATCAAATCTTTGTCACTTGAGAGTGCTCCCGCAGCGCTTCGATTTTTATTCTATCCGGATTTTTCAAAACTTCAGCTGAGCTCTCCACTGCATGCGATCGGGCATGTGTGTTTCACCTTGAGTGTTGGCTTTGGCACCATGGTGACTTTCGGAAGTTACCTCAGGGACGGGGATCATATCCCAACCGCAGGATTTCGCGTCACCATTGTCGATACAATTTTATCTTTGGTTTCCGGACTTTTGCTTTTTCCAATCGTCCTGCAAGCATCAAACATTCCTCTCACGGATCCGGGCTTGCTCTTTGAAGCCCTTCCGCGCTTCCTGTTGACCATGCCAGGTGGAGTGGTGTTTGGCCTTGCTTTTTTCGTATGTCTCTATCTTGCGGCTCTGGGAGCGAGCATCGGTTTGCTGGAAGTGATCGTTTCAAACACGGTGGATCGAACTCGAATCTCTCGGACTTCGGCAACCTATATTAGCGGAGCTGGAGCTTTGGCTTTAGCTGTGCTGCCTGCTCTTTCGTCTTCGACTTTTCAGAATTTTCATATCGAGGGAAAGTCACTGCTCGAGATACTGGATGATCTGCTGATCAATTTGGTTTTGCCCTTGGTTGCTTTAGGAGTCGCCTGGGCGATTCGAAAAGGCCTCAGCCAAAGAGAGCAAGAAAAGCTGTTCGTGGATTCTGAAAAACTTGAAAGCGTGGCTCTTTTTCCCCACTGGCAGGTTGTCATGGGCCGGGTGATCCCGGTAGTCATCGGCTTTGCTTTTTTACTTCAGGTGATTGACTATTTTAGGCGCTAAAAGCTCATCCCGAGGATTCCAACAATATCGAAGCTGTCACCTTTGGGTTTGATTCCATAGTCGGTTCCGGTTGTGGCGTTGACGATGGATTTGTTTTCATCCTTGAAGTTGATATAACGATAAGTCGCTTGGGCGCCGATAAAGCCTTTTCGGCGCATGATCGGAATTTCAATTCCCAAGCCACCGTTGACTCCAACAGTGGATTCACGGCTGCCAATGTCAGCATCTTCAAGGGAGTAAGTCCGATAGACCTGCGAAAATCCGCCAAGCAAATAAGGATTTAGATCAGCTAGCCCACGGGTCACGTTTTGGGTGTTAAAGTAGTATTTCAAATTCATGTTGATCAAACTCAAAGCCACATTCCCAGCCAAACGCTCAGTGGGTGTGACGATTTCAAACGCATGATCCCCAGTCTGAAAGCCAAGTTCAAGAGCCAGTCGCAAATCAAAGAAGTAGGACAGAAAAAGTCCGTAGGTGGGAGCCGACGAATAAAGTCTATTTAGTTCGCCCGTAAAGCTTCTCATTCCGAGTGCAAAGCCAACTGTAAAAAAGCGACCGTTGCGGAAAAAGTTAATATCAGCTTCTTCATCCGAAGCTTCGTCGAATTCACTGTAGTCAGAAAACGGGTCGTAAGAGTCATCGACATCATTTTCCGCAATCAAATAATGCGGAGTCACGGGAGTCAAAGGAGCTGCCTGATTGGAAGACTGATTGGAAGAAGTCGAAGATGCAGGAAGAAATTCAATGTTGCTCGCTTGGGCTCGGATGGAGCCTGCGAAAAAGATCAGCAGAGCTGTAAAAAAGGCCCAAAGAAATGGCTTCATGTCATGTCCCCGCTATCTCCGTATTAGATTCTAATTATCGTGCAAAATTGAGATAATTCAAAGCAACTGGCCAAAAGTCTAAGCCTAGTGAGAGCAGGGTCGGTTTCACTGGAAACTTCGTCTCAATTTGAGGCTTGTCTCAAGGGCAAGTTCTGAGACAATGGTGCTCTAGACAATTCAACAGCCAATTTAACAGCCAATTTAACAGCCAATTTAACAAAGCACAGCCTAAATCTTGTGGCTGGAGGACCTCAGTGAAAAATAGTTTTCTAGTTTTCTCGTTCATTTCCATTTCCATGGGCTGCTCCAATTCACCGATTAAAAATTCGCAATATCAGGGACTGGGAAAAGAATCTGTCGACAATAAAACTTTGGCTGAATTTGCAGCACCAGCACTGGATGCGTCTCTCTCTCGGAAGATTCAGAGCTATCTCGACATTCGAGCCCCAGGCCTCGGCATCCAGTCATCTGACCAAAAACATGTTTACTTTTCTTGGCGAGTCACAGGCGTCAGTCAAGTCTGGCGCCTCGATCAGCCAAAGGGATTTCCTATCCAAATGACTGGCGGCGAGGACAACACGTCGCTTTCTGGCGTCACCGAAGACGGAAAGTGGTTGATCCACTCCAGAGACCGAAACGGTGAAGAAAACCCCGGGCTTTATCTGCAAAGTTCACAAGGTGGCCCTCTGAAAGTGATTCAGCACAAAGCAAATGTTCAAACTGCATTTGAATTTGCCACCGTCGATTCGAAATCAATTTATTACAGATCCAATGACATCAAAGCAGATTCCTATGCGATTCACCGCTATGACATTTCCACTGGGCAGACTGAATTGATATTTTCTCAAGACGGGCACTGGAATGTTGCGGACTTTAGAGACAATGAAAACTTGAATGGAAACTTGAATGGAAAATTGAATGGAAAATTGCTGCTGCAAAAATCATTGAGCAACAGCTCAGCTGAATTTTATGAGCTGGATCTTAAGACACAAGCCCTCAAGGCGATCGTTGGCCAGGGAGAGTCTATTGATTATTCGGTTCAGTACGGGCCGGAGGAGAATTCATTTTTTGTTTTAACCAACAAGCTCGGAGAATATCGCAGGCTTTACACTTGGAATTTGAAAGAGCTCAAGCCGATCACTCCAGAAATCAAATGGGATGTGGCTGGTTTTTCAGTTGATCACTCCAAACGGCATTTGATTTCTGTGGTCAATGAAGGCGGGTATTCGAAGGTCACAGTTCGAGACGCGAAAACTTTGCAACAGCTGCCATTTCCACAGTTTCCAGAGGCCGATCAATTGGATGTAGGGCGAATGTCAAACAACGGGCAGAACATGATGATCGGAATTGAAACGTCCAAAGGTCCGCGAATCAGCACCTCTTACAACTTTAAAACTGGCAAGCAGATTCAGTGGGTGATACCCAGTCAGCCTGAAATCGACACCTCAGTCTTTGCAAAAGCGCATCTCGAATTTTACACAGCTCGAGACGGCACTTCAATTCCAATGTTTGTTCGCAGGCCCGGTCAGTGTGCTAATCCCGCAAGAAGCACCCCTTGCCCCGTGGTGGTTCACTTTCATGGCGGGCCGGAAGCTCAGACTCAGCCTGGGTTTTCTGTTTTTGCTCAGCTCTACGTGGACGAAGGTTTTATTTTTGTCGAGCCGAATGTGCGAGGCAGTGATGGCTACGGAAAATCTTGGTTGCATTCCGATGATGCAACAAAGCGCCTCAGTGTCATAACAGACATTGAAGACGCAGCACTGTTTATCAAAAAAAATTGGCAAGTGAAGGGACGAGCTCCCAAAGTCGGAGTTTTGGGCTGGAGCTACGGCGGTTATTCGGCCTTGATGGCCATGACTTATTTTGCCGGCAGCTATGATGCGGGAGTGTCCCTTGTCGGAATGAGCAATCTGCTCACTTTCCTGAACAACACGGCAGCATACCGCCGAGCCATGCGCACACCAGAATATGGAGACCCGGAAAAAGACAAAGAGGCACTGCTCCGCTTGTCGCCAATTTC